>JALQTQ010000091.1 GCA_023263995.1 Akkermansiaceae bacterium
GCTTCCACTCGAATCACGGCTGGCTCAATTCCTACCACACCTTTTCCTTTGCCGGTCACGACCATCCCGACCATCGGGGCTTTGGCCCGCTACGGGTCATCAATGACGACCGGGTGGCACCGGCCCAGGGTTTCGGCTCCCACCCGCACCAGTCGATGGAGATCTTTTCCTACGTCATTTCGGGCGAACTCGAGCACAAGGATTCCATGGGCAACGGCCGCATCATCAAGGAGGGGGAATTTCAATACCTGTCGGCCGGCAACGGGGTGATCCATTCCGAGTTCAATCCCTCGTCGGAACACCCGGTGCATTTCCTCCAGATTTGGCTGCAACCCCGCCAACCGGGCGGGGAGCCGCGCTATCACGACTACGATCTTCGTGCCCATGCGGCAGGGCGTCCTTTGACCTTGATTGCCTCACCGGACGGACGGGAGGACTCCATCGCGATCCGCGCCGACGCGGAGATTTTCTTCGGTCACTTGCAAGCCGGTGAATCTATCGCATTCTCTCACGGGCGGAGGCGTCACTGGATTCATCTCATTTCGGGCGAGGTCGCTCTCGATACTGAGGTGATCAAGCCGGGCGATGGGGTGGCCATTGATGGCCCCCTTCCTGCGTTCCAAGCCCCGTCCGAATCCTCCTTCTTCCTCTTCTCACTTTGACCCACTCCTCCTCGTCAGCATGAATCCTCTTCTGAAAGAGGAGGGGTTGCCAAAAAGAAGTTCAAGGGTGAGCTTGGCAAAATCCCCGGGCCTCTGCTGCAAGCCTTCTCTTAGAAACCCACAATCCAGACAACCTAGAACATGAAAAAAACCATCCTTATGCTCACTCCGGCTTTCCTGGCCGGCTTCACCTTTGTTTCCTGCGAAAATCCCGCCGACAAGACCACCGATGCCACCGTCGGGGAAGTGCAAGAGGAACTTGAGGGAAGCGGAAACAAGTTCATCTTTGAGGACACCTCGACCATCGGTTTCACCGGTTCCAAGGTGACCGGTTCGCACGACGGGGGCTTCAAGGACTTTTCAGGCCACTTCTTTCTTGGCGAGGACGGAACACCCACGGCTGGCGAATTCACCATCCAAATGGACAGCCTGTGGTCCGACAGCGAAAAGCTCACCGAGCATCTCAAGAACGAGGACTTCTTTGAAGTCGCCACGTATCCCACTTCAACCTTCAAGCTCACCAAGGCGGTCAAGACTGGTGAGGGAGCCTACGAGATCTCCGGCAACTTGACCCTCCATGGGGTGGAGAAGAACATCACCTTCCCGGTCACGGCAAGTAGCGAGGGCGATACCGCGAGCTTCAAGGCCGAGTTCGACATCAATCGGAAGGACTTCGGTATCCTTTATGCAGGGAAAACCGACGACCTCATCCGCGACGAAGTGGTCATCCGGCTCGACTTCACCGCCAAGGCGGCAGCTCAGTAGGGCGGACTCTTTCATGACAAGAATCGCATGCGGCCGGGGCGATCCTAGCCGCACAATTTCTTTATCCTTGCATCATTGATTGTTCAGTGCGACCCCGACCTCGAGCCCCTGTTGAATAGAAATCTCCCCGCTCTTGCTGTTACCTTTTGCGCGCAGGGGGTGTAATCTCTTGCAGATCATCCGAATCTCCTTCATTCCACGCTTATGAAACTCAATCTCGCCATTCCCGCCGCCATTCTCCTCATTCTCGGAGCGGTGGCCATCGTGATCCTGAAAGAAGAGGACTCCACGAACCCTTCGACGGCCAAAGCCGAGAAGCCCAAGGAGCAGTCTGAGGTGGGTGGACCCTCTTCCTCGCGGAGCGACGCTACCCCGGGTCGTCCCAGCCGGTCGGTCTCGGACCGTTCACCCAGCCTCTCCCGCGAAGGTGAGCTCGTCGACAAATACGGAAGGGCCCGCACTGCCAAGGCGCGGCAGGTTTCCGACAATGTTGTGGCAATCCTTGATGATGTCATTGCGGTTGGTGAGCTGATGATGAAGGGAGGCCAGCAGATGGGCCCGGGCCGTCGTGGCATGGTCAACGGTCTCACCCGGCGGATGGGGATCGAACTCAGCGAGGAACAACAGGAAAAAGCCCTCGCCCTTTACGACGAGTGGCAGCAGGTCGAACTGGAAAAGTCGAAGAAAACGGCCATGACCTTGCGTGAAGATCCTACTGCCATGATGGAGCTTTTCCTGGCCGGCGATGCCAAGGAGCGTGGGGAATTGGATGAAGCCGATTACGCCGCGATCCGCGATGAGGCGGCCGGGGCACTTGGCGACATCCTCAACCCACTCGACCGGGAGAATTTCCGTGGCGACCGTCGCATGGCCGCGGACGAAAATCTCATGGAGAGTTTCGCGGGAATCCTCGATCCCGATCAGGCCGAGAAGTTCTCCGCCTTCCGGGCAGAGCAGGAGTCGTCGGCTGACCAGCAAAATCGGGGCGGCAGCACCATCACCTCGATGGCCACGATGGAGCTGGACACCTTGGATAGTGCCGTAGGGAGTGCCAAAAAGATGACCTCGGGTTTCCGTCTCTTGATTGAGGGGATGGGGTCGCTGCAGGAGGCTCGTCCGCAGAATGGCCAAGGTTCCGGCAGCTCGGAATAGCGGTTTTGGGCCCCACGGATTTCTCTAGCCGGATCTTTTGCTGGCCTCGTCTCGGTTGGACGGCGATAACTGCGCGTGACGCATGTTCTGGTAATCGGAGGAGGCCCGGCTGGCTTGCGGGCTGCGGAGGTTGCATCGGAATCCGGAGCCCGGGTGACTTTGTGCGATCAGAAACGCTCGGTGGGGCGCAAGTTTCTCGTGGCAGGCAAGGGGGGCCTCAATCTGACCCATTCGGAGCCGTTGGCTTCCTTCGTCACCCGATACTCTGGACGGGTCCAACCCGACGGATTCTGGGATCGGGCGCTTGGGAATTTTGACAATGACGCGATCCGCGCTTGGGCTGCCCGCCTCGGCGTGGGGACTTTTGTGCAAAAGTCGGGCCGAGTTTATCCCAAGGCCTTGAAGGCTGCACCCCTTTTGCGCCGGTGGGTGGAGCGTTTGCGGATACGGGGAGTGGATTTCCGAATGTCGCATCGTCTCATTTCGATTGCCCCGGGCAAGGCCGACTTTGCCACCCCGGAGGGCCGGGCGATCTTGCGGGCGGATGCCATCATCCTGGCCCTTGGCGGTGGCTCGTGGCCCCAGACTGGATCGGATGGAGCCTGGGTTCCCATTTTGGAAAGAGCCGGGATCAAAGTCAGCCCGCTCGTTTCGGCCAACTGTGGTTGGGAGGTGGACTGGCCGTCAGCTCTTGCCCAGCAGATTGAGGGGCAGGCTTTGAAAAATGTGGTGGCCAGCGTGAATGGGAAGTTCGCACCCGGTGAGATCATGCTGACCCGATACGGGATGGAAGGAGGGCCGCTTTACGCCCTCGGTCCAGCCTTGCGAGCCATGGACCAAGCAATGGTCACGCTCGACTTCAAACCGACTTTTAGCCGGAATCAACTCGTCGCCAAGATGGAGTCGGTCAAGAGGGACTTTCTCTCCGAGTCCCAATTCCGTTGGAAACTCAGCGCGCCCATGCGTTTGCTTCTTGATCATTTTCACGGCCCTTTTGAATCGGTCGATGATCTTTCGCGGCACACCAAGGCATGTCGTATCCCTCTCCTGCGGCCCAGACCGCTCGACGAAGCCATTTCCTCGGCTGGTGGGGTGGCCTGGAGCACCCTCAACGACCAGCTGATGATTCGGGGTCTTCCCGGAGTTTTTGTGGCCGGGGAGATGATCGACTGGGAGGCTCCGACCGGGGGCTACCTCCTGCAAGGGTGTTTCGCCACCGGGACGCTCGCGGCGGAAGCCGCGGTCCGGTTTTCGGCGGGAACTCCTGAGCGGTCATGACCCGATGAGATCCCTCCGGGGAGGCGGCTGCGCATCCGGGTTTCCGGCAGCGGGGCAAGATTTCCCGAAGAAAATAATCACACTTCCCGGAATTGGTGACATAACCTGACAAAACTTGATGACGTCGAAGCTTCCTCCGGAATTTGAGCGGGTGGTTCTTGAGAACCACGCCAGCTTGCGTTTCTTCATCCGCTCGCTGGGAGTGCTGCCCGGATGGGTCGACGACATCGCGCAGGAGTCCTTCCTCCTCCTCCTCAAGAAATGGGATCATTTGGAGCGCCACGACGAATTGGACTCATGGCTCCGGTCGGCAGCCCGGAACCTCGTCCGCAATGAATTACGAATCCGGTCCCGTCGCCCGCGTCTCCTCAACACTTACCTCACCTCGCTCGTTCTCGACCAATCAACTCTGGCGCCGGACCCAGCGACCTACACCATGGGCCTGGAGAACCAATCGATCCTTCGCCGTTGCCTTGCTGCCCTGACCGGAAGAACCCGCTGCATTGTCGAACAACATTATTTCGAAGATCGGAACTCCACCGAAATCGCCAAGCAGTTGCAGATGAAAGCCAGCACCGTCCGGCGGACTCTCCTCAAGGCTCGCGAGGCCCTTGCGGCCTGCATTTCGCGAGAAGAAAGCAACCCTTCCGAAGCATGAGCCCGTCCGCATCTGATGATCTCCTCGGAACCATTTTGGATGGCCCCGCCTCCCCGGAGGATGAAGCTCGCTTTCAGGATCGCCTCGGAAGTGACCCCGTCTTTCGGGCTCAAGCGGTCCGCCAGCTCCGGATTGACGCCCTTGTGGCCTCCCTCAAACCCGAAAGCAGCCATGGCACCTTTGCCCGCCGGGTCCTCGAGCAAGCCGAAGCACTATCCCGGGAAGACGAGAACAGCTTTCTCCACACCGTCCGGCACAAGGTCCGGGCCCGGCGCGCGCGCCGTAGCCTCCTGATGGGAACGGCTGCGCTGGCCGCCGCGCTGGCCGCCGCCATTTTTTTCCGCCCCGCCGCGCTTTCTCCTGCCGAGAGCAGGGCTCCGGTGGTGGCTGCCCTCACGTTCTTTGATGGTGACACTGCCGCCAGCCCACCGCGCTTTCTCGCGGACCGGGAAACCATCAACCTCACCCGGGGCCGGGCCAAGTTGACTTTTTCCTCGGGCTGCGTCATTGCCCTGCAAGCCCCGGCCACCGTTGAGATCCTCGACGACATGACCGTCCGATTGCAAAAGGGCCGCCTCAATGGCTTTTGCCCGCCGTCCGCACACGGATTCCGCGTCATGACTCCGGAGGCTTCACTCGTGGATCTCGGCACGTCCTTCGGCGTCTCCCTCATCGGAGGCGAGGAATCTGAATTTGTGGTTTTCGATGGCGAAGTCCGCGTGGAAAATGAGACTCGGAAGACCGTGCTCAGGAACGGTCACTCGCTGCGCCTGAAGGGCAATCAAGGCCCCACCGAGGTTCCCTTTGAAGGCGCGCCCTACAAACCGACGTGGCTGCTGGCCGAAGGCATCGTGGCGACCTCCGGTGCGGTTATCCCGGTGGATCCCGACACTCCCGAGGGCATCGCCGGGCAGCGGGACGATTTCCACGTCCTCATCAGCCCCGAAAACCATCATGTTTCCCTCGATCGCCCCCTGCAGGCCGATCTCCGTGAGCCCGGGACCTTTACCGCCGGTCCGTGGGAGGCGACGACCAGCCTGCCCCTCTCACCCACAGAGGTCTCCCAGAAGCTCTCTTCATTCCTCCTGCACGCCCGGGTCCAACGAGTGGTGCAAAGCAAGACCGACCACGTCCATTACCAGGGGTCGGTGACCTTTGCCGAGCCGGTGGTGGCTGTCATTGCCTCCCAAAATTTCCTCAAGGAATGCGACGAACTCTTTGCCACTGGTCCGTGGAAGCAAATCAAGCTCCCGATCAACAACCGCGGCCTCGAAGGCAACCTCGGGGCCCCACCCGACCGCGTCACCCTCTCGCCCGATCGGCTCACTCTGACCATCGATCTCCATACCGGATACGGCATCGACGAGCTTCGCGTCCTCACTCGCTCTCCGACTCAGCTTCCGTGAGTTCCGACTCTCTCTTTGAACCCGCCAAAACTTCAAATCCAATCATGAAACTTCTCTTGCTTTTGCTCGCCTTGCTTGTCCCGATAAGCGCGGCCCGCCGCCCCAATGTCCTTCTCATTCTCGCTGATGACCTCGGCTTTTCCGACCTTTCATGCTACGGCGGGGAAATCCCAACACCCAACCTCGACCGCTTGGCCGCAAATGGTGCGAGATTTTCCTCTTTTTACACCAGTGCCCGCTGTTGCCCGTCGCGAGCCTCCCTCATGACGGGCCTGCACCCGCATCAGGCTGGAATCGGTTCCTTTACCCACGCCAGCCAACCTCCCGGCCGTGGCCTCGCCTACAAGGGGGCCTTGCTTCCCTCCTGCGCCACCCTCGCGGAAATGCTGCAAAATGACGGATACTCGACCTGGATGGTGGGTAAATGGCACCTGGCCCAGCCCGGCCCGATCGCCCGCGGCTTCCAGAACTATTACGGGTATCGGGACTTCCTCGCACATTCGGAAGACCAATGGGAACCCTCCAACTACGTCCGTCTCCCCGAGGGTACCAAAGCCGAACTCCCGGCCCAGGCCAACTTCTATGTCACCGACGTCTTCACCGACTACTCCCTCGAGTTTCTCAAGCAGGCGCGCTCCCAAAAAGACCAACCGTGGTTTCTCTACCTCGCTCATTCCTCTCCCCACTTCCCGATTCAGGCCCCCCGGGAATCCATCGACCGGCATCTCGAAACCTATCGCCAAGGCTGGGATGTCCTGCGCCAGAAACGATTCGAACGTCAAAAGAAGCTCGGCTTGGTGCACCCCGACGCCACCCTCCCTCCTCTCTCCGAAGTCCCCGTCGACCGCAGCGACATCGCGAACGGCTTTTCCGGCCAGCCGAACCCCCGATGGGCCGACCTTCCACCCGACCGACGCGAAGATCTCGCCCGCCGCATGGCCACCTTCGCTGCCATGGTCGAGCACATCGATCGCGGCATCGGGCGCGTCATTGCCGACCTCGAGAAAAACGGGGAACTCGACAACACCCTGATCGCCTTCCTCTCCGACAATGGAGCCTGCTACGAATGGGGACCATTCGGCTTCGATGGACCGTCTCGTCTCGGGAAAACCACCCTGCACACCGGGGACGAACTCGCCGGGATGGGGCAGGCCGAGACCCATTCCTCATACGGATCGGGCTGGGCCAATCTCGGCAACACCCCGCTCAACATGTACAAACACTTCTGCCACGAAGGCGGAATCGCCTCGCCCCTCATCCTCCACTGGCCAAAGAAGATCGCCCCCAAACCCGGCTTCATCGACACGCCCTCGCATCTGATGGACCTCGTCCCCACCGTCTTGGAAGCCACCGGGGCCCCCTACCCGGTGGAACGCGACGGACATGCGGTCACTCCGGTCGAAGGCACTTCCCTCTTGCCTGCCCTTTCCGACCCGGAAGCGATCCCCGAACGCGTTCTGGCTTTTGAACATCAGGGGGCCCGGGGACTACGCAAAGGCGACTGGAAACTGGTCTGGGGGAAGCGTCAACCCGACGAGGTGGCTTGGGAACTCTACAATCTCGCCAGGGATCGTTCCGAACAGGTCAACCTGGCCGGTGAACGTCCTGAGCTCCGCGACCAACTCATCGACGAATGGAACGCTTGGGCCCGGCGCGTGCACGCCGAACCTTTTTTGCTCCCCGAACCCGGCTACCAGCCACAAAAGAAAGAAGAAAGGGAAGCTCCGGAATCCCCCCGCATCGCCAAACGGGCATTCACCATCCGGGCCATCGTCGAGGGAACGTCACTCCAGGGCGTGGTCCTCGCCCACGGTGGAAAAGAACAGGGCTATGCCCTCCATTTTGTCAAAGGTGCTCCCGCCCTCGATCTCCGCGTCGATGGCAAGGTGACCCGGCTCAGCGCGCCAGCGGTGGCTTCGGATAAAGTCCGCCTCGAAGCTGCAATCACCCCGGAGCGGATGACCCTGAGCGTCAATGGCACAACCGTGACCCAAGCCTCGCCCGGACTCATCCCGGTCCAACCCAAGGATCCTCTTTCGCTCGGCCAAGACGTCCTCACCGCCGCTGGTGACTATCAATCCCCGAACCTCTTCAATGGTAAAATCCTTTCCCACGAAATCACACCCACCAACCGCTAAACCCACCCATCACATGAACCGTCACTCCCGTCTGCTTTTCCTGCTTCTTCTCCTACTCGCCCCAGCCTCCGGGCAGGTGGCCGACCCCCCGTGGAGGTTCACCTTCAAAAAACCGGAGGCCGCCTGGAGCGGAACCTCGTTCGATGACCGTGACTGGAAAACCGGCCCAGGCGGTTTCGGTGAACCCTCAACTCCGGATTCCCGCGTCGCCACCCTCTGGCGGACCTCCGATATCTGGATGCGGCGCACCCTCACCCTCGACACCGTTCCGGCCCGCCCCGCCCTTTATCTCTACCACGATGAAGACGCCGAGGTCTTCCTCAACGGCACCTTGGTGGCTTCCTTCAAAGGCTTCAACGGCCGCTACCAGTCATTTCCGATCAAGGAGGTATTTCACTCGCTTCTCAAGAAAGGGGATCATCTCATCGCGGTCCATTGCTCCCAGACCACCGGTGGCCAATTCATCGATGTCCATCTCATTGAGGAAGGCCAGATCCCGAAACTACCGCAACCCGCCCCGCCAGTTCCCCCCTTGGTGAAAAACAAGATGATCACCCCGTGGGGCGAAAAGGTGACCGCCCAAAATGCCTGGCAGGAATATCCACGCCCTCAGCTCAAGCGCGACAACTGGACCAACCTCAACGGAAGGTGGAACTATGCCATCACCCGGAAATCCGCCCCGAAACCGCAGACTTGGGAGGGCGAAATCCTTGTTCCTTTTGCCGTCGAGTCCAAGCTCTCCGGCATCCAGAAAAGCGTCACTCCCCGGCAGGCCCTCTGGTACGAGCGGACTTTTACTTGGAAGCCTTCCTCCAAGCACACCCTGCTCAACTTCGAGGCCGTCGATTACCAGGCCACGGTCTGGGTCAACGCCCGAAAAGTCGGCACCCACACCGGCGGCAACCTCCCCTTCTCCTTTGACATCACCTCCGCCCTCCAGGAAGGGGAAAACACCCTCACCGTGAAGGTCCTCGATGCCACCGACTCGACCTACCAACTCCACGGCAAGCAACGCCTCAATCCCCAGGGGATCTGGTACACCCCGGTCACCGGCATTTGGCAAACGGTGTGGCTCGAAGAGGTTCCGCAGAATTGGCTCTCCCAAATCAAGGTGATCGGCAAAACCGATGGCACCGTCGCGCTCTCCGCGAATTTTGAAGGCCCTCTCCGCGGTCAACTCAGCCTCAAAGCAAAAGCCTTGCTCAACGGCAAGGTCGTGGCCGAAGCGTCCGGCCGCTCCGGGGAACTCACCCTCAAAATTCCCGCCCCCCAGCTCTGGTCACCTTCCTCCCCAACCCTCTATGACCTCGAACTCACCCTCGGAGAAGACCAGATCACTTCTTATTTCGGACTTCGGGAAACCACGGTCGCGCGCGATCAGGAGGGCCGCCTTCGCCTCCACCTCAACGGCCACCCCCTCTTTCATTGGGGAACCCTCGATCAAGGTTGGTGGCCCGATGGTCTTCTCACCCCGCCCTCCGAGGAGGCGATGGTCTCCGACATCGCATTCTTGCAGGACGCAGGATTCAACACCATCCGCAAGCACATTAAAGTGGAACCGCGCCGCTACTATTACCACTGCGACCGCATGGGCATGATGGTCTGGCAGGATCAGGTCAGCGCCAAGCGTCGCGATGATCCCCCCTGGCCGCGGCTCGCCCCCAACCCGCCCGAAGCGACCTGGCCCGATGCCCCGCACGACCAGTTCATGACCGAACTCAAGACGATGGTCGACACCCTCCACAACCATCCCTCGATCGTGCAATGGGTCCCCTTCAACGAACGTTGGGGACAACATCGTACGGTTGCCGTAGGAGATTGGATCACCGCTTACGACCCGACCCGACAAATCAACATCGCCTCTGGAGGAAACTTCTTCCCGGTCGGCGACCTCGTCGACCACCACGAATATCCGCACCCCGGATTCCCTTTCCATTTTGGCAAGGGGGGACGATTTGACGACTTCGTGAAGGTGGTCGGAGAATTCGGCGGGCACGGCTTCCCGGTCGACGGACACCTCTGGAACCCCGATGCCCGCAACTGGGGATACGGCGGACTTCCCAAAAACAAGGAAGAATGGATCGAGCGCTACCGGGAATCGATCCGGCGCCTCGCCGATCTGAAAAAGCAGGGCATTGCAGCCGGCATCTACACCCAGACCACAGACGTCGAAGGAGAAATCAATGGTCTCATCACCTATGACCGTCGCGTTCGAAAGCTCAAACCGGAGACCCTTCGCAAGATTCACCTCGAAGCCGGCATCATCGCGGACCAATCCAAAAGCAAAGTGACCCGTTCGCAATGAAGCTCATTCTCCTCTTCTTTTTGCCGCTTTTGGCCGCCGGGTCTTTCGCTGCCGACCGCCCCAACATCCTGATCATCCTCGCTGATGATTGCACCTTTTCGGACTTGCCGATCAACGGCGGCCAAAATGCCAAGACGCCCCGCCTCGACGCCCTGGCTCGGGAATCGCTCGTCTTTGAGCGGGCTTATCTTGGCATGGCGATGTGCTCCCCCTGCCGGTCCGAGCTCTACTCCGGCCGCTATCCCTTCCGCAATGGCTGCGCCTGGAACCACGGCACGGTGCGACCGGGAACCAAAAGTATCCCGCACTTTCTCCGCCCCCTCGGTTACCGGGTGGGGCTGAGCGGGAAGACCCACATCAAGCCGAGGGCTGCTTTCCCCTTCCAAAGTGTCCCCGGCTTCGATGATAACTGTGTCCGCAACCCGACCCGCCCCCACGATCTCTCCGGGATTCGCCAATTCATCACCGCGGAATCCGACACCCCGTTCTGCCTCGTGGTCGCCCTGACCGAACCACATGCCCCGTGGGTCATGGGGGATCCGTCAGCGTATCCGCCCGCAAAAATAAAGCTTCCTTCGTACCTGGCGGACACCCCGATGACACGTGAGTCCTATTCAAAATACCTCGCCGAAATCACCTACATGGACTCCCAGGTGGGCGAGCTTCTCGACCTCCTCGACGAGACCCAGAACAGTGACAAGACCCTGGTCCTCTTCACCAGCGAACAGGGAGCCCAGTTTCCCGGTTGTAAATGGACCAACTGGGACAACGGTCTTCACACCTCCCTGGTGGCCCGATGGCCGGGTAAGGTCCCCGCCGGGAAACGCACCCGGGCCATTGTGCAATATGCCGACGTTCTCCCGACCTTGCTCGACCTGAATCAGGTGACCCCCGAAGCGGGTACCTTCGATGGTTCCTCCTTTGCCAAGGTCCTTTACGGGCAGGCGGAAACCCACCGCGAATTTGCCTTCGGGATGCACAATAATTTCCCGGAAGGCCCGGCCTACCCGATTCGTTCCATCAGCAATGGCCAGTGGCGATACCTTCGCAACCTCACTCCCGAAAAGCTCTACCTTGAGAAGCACTTGATGGGTCGGAATGAACACAACCCCTACTGGCAGACCTGGGTCTTTTCCTCCTTCTCAAAACCTCATCACGAGAGGCTCGTCAACCGCTTCCTGAAACGGCCAAGCGTAGAACTCTACCACACCGCCGAGGATCCTTTTGAGTTGAACAACCTCGCTGGAGATCCGGCGCATGCTGCCGTCCAGGCCACGCTTGCAAAGGCCCTCGATGACCACCTCGCCGACCAACGCGACCCCGGCCCGGTCCTCGATAGCTCGAGGGCTCACCAGGCCGCAGCTGGCCAAAAGCCGCTTTTCCCTTCCAAGCCTTGAGGCAACGGTCTGAAATTCCCCTTTGTCGGCTCCCTGAGTCTGCTATCGTACTGTAATGAAACTCATCGTCGCTGCCCTGCTCCCGCTCGTTGCCGGGCTCTCCTTTGCCGAGGAGGTGCCCCAGGTTCTTTCCATCGGTTCAGACCTTCCTTCCTTTTCCCTCCCGGGAATCGACGGAAAGACTCACTCCGAGAAAGACTACGCCGAAGCAAAGGTGCTCTGCCTTGTTTTCACCTGCAACCATTGCCCCGATGCCGTGCCACTCCGCGCTGCCATCCTCCAGGGCCTCGAGTCACGGCGTGGAAAGCCCCCGCTCTTTCCCTTGCAAAACCAGGTCGGTTCAAGCGTATTAGCGTCATGCGCTCGCTCTGCCTCAGTTTGTTGACCTCCCTTGCCACGGCCGCCGACCGGCCCAATATCCTTTTCATTTTTTCCGACGATCACGCTCTCAATGCGATCTCGGCTTATGGAGGCCCCCTCAAGGAGGTCGCCCCAACCCCCAATCTCGACCGCATTGCCAAGGATGGAGCCATTTTCACCCGCTCCTATTGCTGCAACTCGATCTGCGGCCCCTCCCGAGCCGCCATCCTCACCGGCAAACATAGCCACATCAACGGTTACCTCGACAATACTCTCTATTCCTTCGATGGGAGCCAGACCACTTTCCCGAAACTCCTCCAAAAGTCCGGCTACCAGACCGCCATCGTCGGGAAATGGCACCTGCGCACCGACCCCCAAGGATTTGACTACTGGGAAATCCT
>JALQTQ010000092.1 GCA_023263995.1 Akkermansiaceae bacterium
CGAAATGACTTGGTAATCCGCAAGGATTTCGGCGGCCTCCTTGCCGCTGTTTTCAATTTCCGCGAGGACGTCACCCTTGAGGGCACCGTCGATGAGACCGCGGCTGACAAAAAGGTCGAGGACTTGATTGTTATCCATCGTTTCTAAAATCTAGTGTTTGGGTTGGGCGTGGCGGTTCAGTCGGCGTCCGCCATGGTGACTCCAATCACCTCGGAAGCCGAGGTCATTCCGACAAGAACCTTCCGGATCCCGTCCTCACGCAGGGTGCGCATGCCCAGTTCACGCGCACGGCGGCGCAACTGGGGGCTACTGAGGTCTTGGTTGATGAGGTGGCGCACTTCGTCGTCGACCAGGAAGATCTCGAAAATGCCGGCCCGTCCGCGATAACCGGTATTCCGGCAGTTTTCACACCCCACCGGGCCCATGATATTGGCATCGGCGATTTGAGAAGGATCGACATTGAGCATGCGAAGTTCCTTTTCGCTGAGAGTGGCCGGCTGCTTGCACTTGTCGCACAGCTTCCGCACCAATCGTTGGGCAAGAACCGCCCGCACGGCGGAAGCAATGAGGAACTTTTTGATTCCCATGTCCGACAAACGGGCCACCGAACTGGGGGCATCGTTGGTGTGCAGGGTGGAAAACACAAGGTGACCGGTCAGTGAGGCGTTGATCGCGATGTTGGCGGTCTCGCCGTCCCGGATCTCCCCGACCATGATGATGTTGGGCGCCTGCCGCAACATCGAGCGAAGGGCCGCCGCAAAGGTCATCCCGATATCGGTCCGCACCATCACTTGGTTGATTCCTGCCAACTCATATTCCACCGGGTCTTCGACCGTGATGATTTTTTTATCGGGCTTGTTGATCTCGTTCAGACAGGCGTAGAGTGTCGTCGTTTTTCCCGAACCGGTTGGGCCGGTGACGAGAATGATGCCATCGGGAAGTTTCAGGAGTTTGGAGAACACGGCCTCGTCATCTGAGAGGAAGCCCAGCTGCGGGAGACCGAGAGTCAGGGCCGACTTGTCCAAAATCCGCATCACGATGCTTTCCCCATGGTTGGAGGGAACCGAAGAAACCCGGAGGTCAACCTCCTTGCCTCCCATTTTGACTTGGATCCGACCATCTTGGGGAATCCGTTTTTCCGCGATGCTCATTGAGCCGCTCATGACTTTCAAACGGGCGATCACCGCCGGCAGGAGCTTCTTGGGATGATTGGCTACCTCGATCAACTTACCATCGAGTCGATTCCGAATCCGCAGGCTGGTTTCCAAGGGCTCGATGTGGATGTCACTCGCGCCCATCTTGAAGGCTTCCACGAGAATCCCCGAGACCAGCTTGATCACCGGAGCATCGGCTCCCGAGGACGGGGCGTCCCCCACGACCACGAGCTCATCAGCGTCGGCGGCTCCCACTTCATCGCCAAAGACTTGATGCCAAGCTTCCTCAATGGCCTTGGAAGGAGCGGCATAAAACTGGCATTCCCGCTTCATCACCAGCGGAATGGCGTCCTGGGCATCGAGATTCAGCACATCAGCCAGCGCCACGCTCACGTAGGATCCGTCGTCCGCAAAGGGAACGGCCTTGAAGCGACGACAATCAGCGAGGGAAAGGTAGCTGGAGAAGGCCGGGGCGATGTAGCCGCTTTTCAGGTCGACCACGTGAGTGCCGACATTGGCTGCGGAAACCTCGGCGATGGTGGTTTCCGTAATTTCTCCGGTTTCGAGGAAATGCCGGATGATCTGGTCATCGCCCAGCTTCATCCGGACCTCATCCACCTGTTCGGGTGTCAATTGTCCCGCCTCAACCAAAAGCTGGGTCAGATAATCTTCGTTGGAATACACGGTTTGCTGTTCAGGGTGTGTTTGTCTCCGGTCCGGGAAACGATTTCATTCATCCCCCGTCCCTGTCTTCTGACAGCCTGCGGAAACGATCATCGCGTGTCAATCAGTCGGGACGGATTCGCTCAAAAAAACGAGATCTCCCCGAAAAGCGGCCCGAAAACCTCCTGAAACAACTCTTCCTGGCGAGCCTCCATCACCCGGAAATCGGCGGGCAATTGATCATCATAACCTGACAAATGGAGCATGCCGTGAATGCCGTAGAGAGCCACCTCGTGGTCCACCCGGGTCTTGAAGTCCCGGGCCTGCCGCTCTGCGACCTCCACCCCGATGAGTAATTCCCCATGCTCAAAGGTGATGACATCGGTCGGGGTGGGGTCGTCGAGAAACTCTCCATGCACCTCCGCCATCTCCCGGTCATCGAGGAGGGCCACCTCAATCCCCTCCAAATTAGGAATCACACCCCGCCCCTCTCTCTGCAGCCGATCGAAGACAAGATTCCAGCCGTCTTCGAGGACTTGCTGGAATTTCGCCGAAACCTCCCTCGAACGGCACCGCGGAAAGACCTCCACCATCATTCACTCTCCCTGTTGGCGACGTCGCCGCACCCGCTCGATTTCTGCCACCGAGACCACCTTCCCGCCACGACTGGAAAGATCCGAAGGCTCGTCGTCAACCTGCTCCTTGGGATACTCGATGCGGGCATGCAGCATGCTCCGTAACGTCGAGGCCAAAACCTGCCGAATGGTTGTCAGCTCAGTCATGGTCAGACCGCAGGCGTCAAGCTGCCCGTCGCGAAGACGATTAAAGACAATTTCGTCCACCAAGGCCCGGATGCGGGCCGGCGATGGCTTGGAAATGGTCCGCGAAGCACTCTCGATCGCATCCGCGAGCGAAATGATCCCGCTTTCTCTCGTCTGCGGAATGGGGCCGGGGTAACGAAAGCTCTTCTCATCCACCTTCGGCAGGTCGTCGCTTTTGGCCTGACCGTTGGTCCGTTCGGCCTCGTGCTTGAGCAAACGTTCCTGAGCCTTGTGATAGAAGTAATACACCAGGGAATCTCCATGATGCTCCTGAATCACCTCAAGGATGCGTGGATTGAGCTTATTCTTGATTGCCAGATCCACCCCATCCTTGACGTGGGCCACGATGATCAGAGCACTCATTGTCGGCGTCAAACCATCATGCGGATTGTGTTCTCCTTGATTCTCGATGAAATACCCGGGCTTGTTGAGCTTACCGATATCGTGAAAATAGGCGCACACCCGACTCATCACCGCATCGGCCCCGATCGCCTCGGCTGCACTCTCCGCCAGCGAAGCGACGATCAGGCTGTGATGAAAGGTGCCCGGAGCCTCGATCTGCATCTTGCGCAACAAGGGATGGTTCAAGTCCGCGAGTTCAAGCCAGGTGATCTCGGTGGTCAGCCCGAAAACCCCCTCCAATAAAGGCAGAATCCCGCTCACAAAAAGACCGGTCAGCAAGCCCGTGGTTACGGCAACAAGACAGGCCTGCCCGAAAATGCTCCAAGAGGCGGCGTCGGTAAAGGCGAGCCCGCTAGTGACGATTTTCCCGAACGCCACATCCACCAGCAGGGCCATCAAGCCCACCCAGGCTCCGGCCCGCAAAAGTCGTCCCCGCTTGCTCACCCGCTTGGTCGCAAAGACCGCAGTCAGGCCGCAGAACAAACTAATCGCAAGAAACTCCCAACGATCGACATGGGCCACCGTGAGAGCACCGAACAAACTCACGAAAACCGACGAAAAGACTCCTGCCCGCTGACCGAGGAGCACCGAGTGAATCATCGGTGCCAACGCCATCGGAGTCAGGAGGAAGGCGTAGTTCTCATCCAGTCCCGCCTTGAGCGCGAGCCCGAAGACCAACCTGACCACGTAGAGATGAACCAGAATTCCCCCGAAAACCAGCAGAACGCTCCCATTGCGGTTGGCCGCCTGATGGTGATTCAGTTGAAAAATGGCGAGCGCAGAAATCAAAATCACGACCACCTCGGCCACCCTGCCAGAGGAAACCCCGGAATGCCCGGTGAACAAACCCACCATTCCCAGCGCGAAGCCCAGATAAAGGACCGCACGCACCAGCAAGCTGCGGTCGAGGCGGCCCAACACGCCGCCATCCGAATTGGTCCGGCGTTTCTTCCCGGAGGACAACCCTTGCTGAACGAGTCGCCAGCGTCTGATTTGGTCTACCAAGCCCACGATGATGAATGCTGGTTTCGACAATGCGGAAGCACAACCCGGACAGAATGATCAAAGCGGAAGATCGGCGCAAGAAGGAAGGGACAACCCCTTCAGGTGACCGAGCCAACACCCGACAGTCGCTGGAGCATCAGCCGAGCCGGAAAACAATCCGCGCTTTCGTGGTGTCGTAGGGAGACATTTCCATCTTGACTTTGTCTCCAACTACGAGACGGATGAACCTCTTGCGCATTTTGCCTGAAATGTGAGCAAGGACCTCGTGGCCACTCGGAAGGGCCACCTTGAACATCGTCCCGGCCAGAACCGCCGAAATCGTTCCTTCGACCTCGACCGATTTCTGCTCATCGCTGTCGGAGTCGCTGCCTCCTTTCCCCCTCGGGTCATCATTGCGCCTGCGGCGGCGATTGCCGCCACTGCCTCCTCTGCGAAAATTTCTTGGTCTGGCGATAGTGGTAAGAAGTGGGGTTTTGAGCGAGGACAAATGCCCTCCGGCCCAAGCGTGAGACCTCAATGCCCTATTGGCAAACCAAAAATCCATCGTCACCAAAGCAATCATGACCCTCGAGAGCCACCAGACCAACCCATCAACATATCGCGATATGAAGATTTGAACTTGCCAAATCTCGGAATCGCCTCAATTCTTCGCCCGTCATTTTTTCCATGTCCAGCAACTCCGCCCAAGCCCTTCGCGACACCCTCTCCGAGCGCATCATGGTTCTCGATGGGGCGATGGGGACAACCATCCGTGAATACGGGCTAACCGAAGCGGATGCCCGCGGCGAGCGTTTCCGTGACAACCAAGAGGATCTCCTCAACAATGGGGACATTCTCTCCCTTACCCGGCCCGATGTCATTTCAGATATTCACAAGCGCTTTTACCAGGCTGGATCTGACATCTGTGAGACCAATACCTTTTCCGGCACCACTCTGGCCCAATCGGAATTCTTCGTGGCGGACCCCCGCAAATCGGGAGGCCGCAAGGATCCGGAGTTCTTCGAATCGCAGGTCCTCCGCAACGCGGAACTTCAAGATCTGGTCCGGCAGCTCAACCACCGCTCGGTGGAACTCGCCCGAGAGGAGGCAGACCGGATCGCCACCGAGACCGGACGCCCCCGATACGTCGCTGGAGCCATCGGCCCCCTGACCGTTTCCCTGACCAATGTCGTCGATCCGAACGACACCTCCTTCCGGGCCGTCACCTTTGATCAGGTTAAGGAAAGCTACCGCCATCAGATCGACGCCCTCCTCGAAGCGGGCTGTGATCTCCTCATGGTCGAGACCATTTTCGATTCCCTGAACGCCAAGGCAGCCCTCGTCGCCATTCGGGAAACCGGCACCAAAATCCCGGTGATCATCTCCGCCGCGGTGGGACGGGGCGGGGAAACAATGATTTCGGCCCAAAAGGTCGAGGCCCTCTGGAATACCTTCGCCCATGTCAAACCTCTGGCCATCGGGCTCAACTGCTCGCTGGGTCCCGACCTCATGGAGCCCTTCCTCCGCGACCTTGGGGCCGCCGCGCCCACCCACCTTTCCTGCTACCCCAATGCCGGCCTGCCCAACCCCTTGGCTCCCACCGGTTTCGACCTCAAACCAGAGGACATGCAGAACCACCTCGCGGCCTTCGCCGATGCCGGCCTCCTCAACCTCGCCGGCGGATGCTGCGGTAACACCCCCGCGCACATCGAAGCCATCGCGAAAGCCCTCGAAGGGAAGAAACCAAGAGTCGTTCCAACGCTCGCCACCTGAAGCCCAGCCGTCCTTCTCATGCCTTCTATCCCGCGTCTCCTCCGCCTCTCCGGAACCGAGGCATACAATCACACTCCCGACAAGAATTTCCTCATGATCGGGGAACGCACCAACGTGGCCGGTTCCCCGCGCTTCCGCAAACTGATCCAGCATGATCAACTCGAGGAAGCCCTCGAAATTGCCCGCCAACAGGTTGAAAATGGTGCCAACGTGATCGACATCTGCTTCGACGACGGCCTCATTGACGGCAAGGCCATGATGGCCCGCTTCCTTGACCTCATTCAAGCCGAACCCGACATCCAAGCGGTGCCCATTATGGTCGATTCCTCGAAATGGGAGATTATTGAGGAGGGACTCAAACATCTTCAGGGCAAGGGCATCGTCAATTCCATCTCGCTCAAGGAAGGCGAAGACAAATTCCGCGAATACGCTCGACACATCCTCAATTACGGTGCCGCGGTGGTAGTCATGGCCTTCGACGAGGAGGGACAGGCCGCCACTTACGAGGACAAATGCCGCATCTGCGAGAGAGCCTACCGCATCTTGGTCGATGAGGTGGGCTTCCCTCCCGAGGACATCATCTTCGATCCCAACATCCTCACCGTCGCCACCGGGATTGATGAACACAACAACTACGCCCTCGACTTCATCAACGCCACTCGCTGGATCAAGGAAAACCTCCCCTTCGCCAAGGTCTCCGGCGGCGTCTCCAACATTTCCTTTTCCTTTCGCGGCAACAACCCGGTCCGCGAGGCCATGCACTCGGCCTTCCTCTACCACGCCACCCGGGCCGGAATGGACATGGGCATCGTCAATGCCGGCATGCTCGAGGTCTACGATGAAATCCCAAGACACCTGCTCGAGGCCGTGGAAGACGTCCTCCTCAACAAGGACCCCGGCGCAACCGAGCGACTCCTCGACCTCGCCGAGGAGTTCAAAGGACAGGGGGCCAAAAAAATCGTCGAGGACCTTTCCTGGCGCGACCAGAGCGTGGAGAAACGACTCGAACACTCCCTCCTCAAGGGCATCGACAAATTCATCGATCTCGATACCGAAGAGGCACTCGCAAAGTACGAAAAACCTCTGAGTGTCATCGAAGGCCCCCTCATGGATGGCATGGGCATCGTGGGCGACCTCTTTGGTGCCGGGAAGATGTTCCTTCCCCAGGTGGTGAAATCAGCCCGCGTGATGAAAAAATCGGTGGCTTGGCTTGAGCCCTTCATGGAGAAGGAAAAGGAGATCAAAATCGCCACCAAAACCGCCGCTCTTCTCGAAAAGGATCCTTCGCTCGATCCGGCCCGCGCCCGCCAACTCGCCGCCCGTTCCTTTTCCAACGGCAAGGTGATCATGGCCACGGTCAAGGGCGACGTCCACGACATCGGAAAAAACATCGTCGGCGTGGTTCTCACCTGCAACGGCTTTGAGGTCATCGATCTCGGCGTGATGGTCCCGTGCGACAAGATCCTCGATGCGGTCGAGGAGCACGACGCCGACATCATCGGCCTCTCGGGTCTCATCACCCCCTCGCTCGACGAGATGATCACGGTGGCCCGGGAAGCAGAAAAACGAGGCTTCGGCAAGAAAGGGATTCCTATTCTCATCGGCGGTGCCACCACCAGCGCGGCCCACACTGCGATCAAGATCGCCGGCCATTATTCCGGACCCTTGGTGCACGTTCTCGATGCCTCCCGCTCGGTCCCGGTGACCACCGCCCTCCTCTCAGAGGACAAAGCAAGATTCATCTCGGAAAACGAGGAAAAGCACCGGAAGGCGCGCGAAAAATTCTCCGGTGGGCCCAAGCGCGAATCCATTCCGCTCGCCGAAGCGCGCGCCAACCAGGTGCTGATCGATTGGGCCAACTACCGCCCGCCTGTTCCCGAATTCACCGACACCCGGACGATCAAGTCACAATCCCTTCGGGAGCTTGCCAACTACATCGATTGGACCCCTTTCTTCCACACTTGGGAACTGCGTGGGGTTTGGGATCCGGAAACGGAAACCCTCAAGACCAAGAATGAGGAAGGGGCAAAAGTAGCCCGCGAACTCTACCGGGAAGCGAAGGAAATCCTCGAAAAAATCATCAGCGAAAAACGCTTCACGGCCTCCGGGATCTACGGCTTTTTTCCGGCCTTCGCCGACGGCGACGATATTGTCCTTCCGGACCAAGGCGTGACCTTCCACACCCTGCGCCAGCAGCAGAAAAAAAAGGGCAAGCCCAACTACGCCCTCAGCGATTTCGTGGCCCCCATGACCCGTGGCGTGACCGTCCCGGTCACTTCGCCCTCCATCCCCGACCACCTCGGTGGGTTTGTCGTGGGCATCCACGGAGCCGATGAATGGGCCGCCGAGCTACGGGCGGAAAACCATCTCGACGAAGCGCTCATGGTGCAGGCCTTGGCCGACCGCCTGGCCGAGGCCTTTGCCGAGCTCCTCCACCACCGTGCCCGCATCGCCTGGGGCATCGAGCGGCCGGGGCAGTTCACCCAGAGCGAGCTCATTCACGAGAAGTATCAGGGAATCCGCCCCGCTCCGGGCTACCCCAGCCAGCCCGATCATACCGAGAAGCCCATCCTTTTTGATCTCCTCAATGCCACCGAGGAAATCGGGGTCTCCCTCACCGAATCCTGCGCCATGCACCCCGGCTCCGCCGTTTGCGGCCTCTACTTTTCCCACCCGGATTCCCACTATTTCCAGATCAACGACCTCCAGAAAGATCAAATCGAGGATTACGCCGTCCGGAAAGGAATGGACGTCGAAGAGGTTGAAAAGTGGCTCGGCCCCTGGCTAGGATACTGAGGTGAAGTTCCTTTTCCTTGCCCTGCTCCCAATCTTGGCCTCCTGTGGCCCATCCCCTCCCCCGGCAGCCTCCGAGTCGCTCAACCCTCTCGTTCTCCGGGCGGTCAAGTCCATGCCCCGCCGGATGGGATACGATGCCCGCCCGCAGGCCGTCGACCGGCTCGCCGCCAGCGTCACTCTGCGAGGCGAAACCATCCATCAGGATTTGGCCACCGCCGGGGCGACCTTCTGCTCCGGGGCCACTTATCTCGTCTTTCTCCGCGTGGTCGACCAACTCCAGAAGACCGGTCCTCTCCGCCTCCCCAGCCCTGCCCTGGCCCGCCTTGCCAAGCTCGACGTCAAGGACGGCGAAGAAGTCTTCGGGCGCTGGAATGCCAACGGGCCGGGAGCCGCCCGGCTCTTTCACGAACTGAAATGTGGCGTCAATTTCACCTCATGGGAAAGTGCACGGCCCGGCGACTTCCTCAAGATGTGGTGGACCGACGCGATCGGCGGGCAGGAAAGCGGCCACCTTGTGGTCTACCTCGGACACGACCAAGAACAGGTCCGCTTCTGGTCCGCCAACCAACCCGACGGATACGGCAACAAGTCGGTTCCCCGGAGTCAGATCAAACGCCACCTTTTCAGCCGTCTGACCCATCCGTCCCGCCTTGCCCGAGCCACCCGACTTTCTCCGTGCGATTCCTTTCTCGCCCGAATGCTGCACCACGATTTCACTTGGGGGCAGGTGGTCGCGGCCTGCGGGGTGGTCGATACTCCCTGACCGCGATGTCTCTGGACTGGAAGGCTCTCCTCGCTGCCCGCGAGACGGAAACCCACTTCGTGGTGGAAGGAAGACACGCCGTCGAGCGACTCCAGACTTCTTCCTACTCAGTGGAAAGAATCCTCCGCATCGGCACTGATCTCACCCGTCGGGAAGCCTCTGAACTTCTCGGATTTCACTTCCATCGCAGTCATCTCGCGATCGCCCGCAAACCCGAGAACCCTCCGCTTTCGGCCCTCGTATCCACCCCGGGCACGGTGGTGGTCCTGCCCGAAATCGCCGACCCTGGCAACCTCGGCACCATCGTCCGCAATACCGCCGGTCTGGGCGGAGCCGGGATCATCCTGGGCAAGGGAGCCTCTCCTTGGAATGCCAAGGCGGTGCGAGCGTCCGCCGGGGCCCTCTTCCGGATTTTCCTGCGACGCTCTGCGTCCCTCACCGACGACCTGCGCCAGTTGGCGCGATCGCACACCCTGATCGGAACCAGCCTCTCCCCACGCTCCGTCCCCCTCGCCAACCTGCCCGTATTTGCCGGGCCGGCCGCCCTCCTTCTGGGCCCCGAGGATTTCGGCCTGACCGGGCAACTCGAATCCCTCTGCCACCATCTCGTCCGACTCCCGATGTCGCGGGAAATCGATTCCCTGAACGTGGCCTCGGCTTCGGCAGTCTTTCTCTACGAGCTTCAAAACCGGTCCATCGCAGCCGAAAGGACGACTTCTCCGTTGCCTAACACCTGAAATCGCGAGATGGTGGCGTTCGAATCACAACGACTCTTACCGTGAAATCCAAGGTCCTTAAACTCCTCTTCCTTTCCATTCTCGCCCCTGGCCCGCTCGCGGCCGAAGATTTCGTCTCCCAAGTCACCCCGGCCGAGCGGCTTGTGGTCAAGGAAGGCTTCAAGGTGGAACGCCTCTACTCGGTTCCCAAAGGTCGCTTCGGCTCATGGAACACCCTGTGCGAGGACGACAAAGGCCGTCTCATCGCCGGCGATCAATACGGAGCTCTCTACCGCTTCAATCGCCCGGCCCCCGGCAAAACTCTGGAAGACGGGGACCTTGAAAAGATCGACCTGGACATCGGTCACGCCTGGGGACTTTGCTACGCTTTCGACGCCCTCTACGTGGTCGTCAACGACAAGGCTCACGGCGGCCGCGGGCTCTACCGCCTCACCGACAGCGATGGCGATGACAAGTTCGACAAAAAAGAACTCCTCAAGAAGTTTCAAGAAACCGGTGGCGAGCATGGCTGCCACGCCGTGATTCCCTCCCCCGACGGGAAGTCGCTCTACATCTGCTCGGGCAACCAGACCGGCCTCCCCGACAACTACGACGCCACTCGCGTGACCCCTTGCTGGGGTGAGGACACCCTGCAGCCCCGCGTTTACGGCCGCGGCCACATGAAAGGCGCGCTCGCCCCCCGCGGCTGGGTCGCCAAAACCGACCCCGACGGCAAGACTTGGGAAATCATCGCCACCGGATTTCGCAACGAATACGACATCGCCTTTAACCTTGAAGGTGAGCTTTTCACCTACGATGCCGACATGGAGTGGGATATCAACGCTCCATGGTACCGCCCCACCCGCATCAATCACGTCATCAGCGGGGCCGAATTCGGCTGGCGCAATGGCTCAGCCAAGTGGCCTGAATACTACAGCGACAGCTTTGGTGCGGTCGTCAATGTCGGTCCGGGCTCCCCGACCGGGGTCGTCTTCGGAACCGGAGCCAAGTTCCCCGCCAAATACCAGAAGGCCTTCTTCGCCTGTGACTGGTCCTACGGCAAACTCTACGCCATCCATCTCCAACCCGACGGCGGAAGCTACACCGGTGAAGTCGAGGAGTTCATTGCCGGCCAACCCCTTGCCCTCACCGACCTTTGCATCAGTCAAAAAGACGGAGCAATGTATTTCGCGGTCGGTGGACGCCGCGTCCAATCCGGCATCTACCGGGTCATCTACACCGGCAATGAAAGCACGGCTCCGGTCCAGGCCCGCTCCGAGGGAGCCCAGGTCCGCGCCGAACGTCAAGCCATCGAGGCCTACCACCTGAAATCCGACCCCGAAGCGGTCAGCAAGTTCTGGAAATACCTCGACAGCCCCGACCGCTCGCTCCGCTTCGCCGCCCGCACCGCGATCGAAAAAGTTCCCGCAAAGGAATGGGCCACGAAAGCCCTCACCGAAGAGAAGCCCTTCGCCCGCCTGGCGGCCCTCCTCTCTCTCGCCCGAGTCGGCGACAAGTCCCAACAATCGGCGGTCGTCGATTCCCTTCTCGAACTCGACTTTGCCAAGCTCAAGCAACAGGAACGCTTTGACCTCTTGCGTGCCTACGCCCTGACCTTCATCCGCCTCGGCGCGCCCACCCCTGAACAGAGAAAGGCCGTGGCCGCGAGCCTGATGCCTCACTACCCCAGCACGATTCCGGCCGAAAACATCGAACTCTCCGACCTCCTCGGATTCCTCGAAGCCGATGGCGTCCTACCGCGCTCGGTCCAACTCCTCGAAAACGCTCCCACCCAAGAGGAACAAATCGCGATCGCCAAAAACATCCGCCTCGTGACCACCGGGTGGACCCCGGACCTCGAGGAACGCTACTTCAAGTGGTTCGTCAAGGCCGGCGGGTATAAGGGTGGACCCAGTCTCCAGAACTTCATTGGCTACATCAAAACCGATGCCATGAAGCGGCTTTCGCCCGAACGCAAACGGGCCCTCTCGCTCATTCTCAATGCCAAGCCCCCCTCCACCCCGCCCCTCGCCCTGAACCGTGAACTCAAGTTCGTCAAGAATTGGAGCATGGAGGACCTCAAGCCCCTCCTCGCCTCAGGACTCGAGGGCGGACGCAATTTTAAAAACGGTCGCGACATGTTCTCCGCCGCCACCTGCTACGCCTGCCACCGCTTCAACCAGGAAGGCGGCGGCATCGGTCCCGACCTCACCAGCGCCGGCGGTAAATTCAGCCCCCATGACCTGCTCGAGTCCATCATTGAGCCCAGCAAGGAAATCAGCGACCAATACGGCTCCGTCACCTTCAAGCTGAAAAACGGAAAGGCCATTGCCGGACGCATCGCCAACCTCAGCGG
>JALQTQ010000093.1 GCA_023263995.1 Akkermansiaceae bacterium
CTTCATGGCGGCTTGCCTGACCAACGTTCACGCCGAGGAAACGGATCCCTTTCAGGCGCTTGTCAAAAGCTTTGAGCTCACCACGACCGGCGCAGGCACCTTCCTCCAGTGGACCACTCCCGAGCATCACGAGGTCACGCTCCAAAAATCTTCCGACCTCAAGGTCTGGAACAACGTGCAAACCTTCCCCGGCTTCGGGCAGCCAGTGACTTTTCAAGTCCACGCCCCTCCTCTCTCGCCGGGCAATCCTTCACCCGATCTTCCCGCCCCTCCCTTTCACTTCTTCTCCATTTCCCCCTACAACGATCCCGGAAACGACGGCCACACCCACATCATGTGGCGCGATGCCTCCGGTCAGACATTCGAGGTTTACGATGACCTCGATTTCCACGCCCAGAATTTCCCGCCCCTCTGGCAGGTCGATGTTATCGACGGCTCTCAATCCGTCACTCACCGCGTCTACACTCACCTGCTGAATCTTCCCTTCCTCCCCCATTATCCATCTCTCACCCCGGCCTCCCTGCCGCCGGAAGCCTAGGCCACCTACCAGATCCTTCTCGATAGCCTGCCGCAATTGTTCCAAAGTGTCGCCACCCTGAACGGCAGCTCTGCCATGACCACCGGTCTCACCAGCCTCCCAACCGACTCGGCCCACTACCGCCTCCGTTTGCGTTACCCCGATTCGGATGACGACGGCCTGCCCGATGAAATCGAAATCGAGCGGAGCCTCAATCCCTACAATCCCGACACCGATCAGGACGGCGTCACCGACCCCTGGGATGACGCCAACTTCACCGGCCCCATCATCACCGAGTTCATGGCCAATAGTGGCGACACCCTCCTCGATGAAAACGGAGAAATTCACGATTGGGTCGAAATCTTCAATCCCACCGATCAGCTCGTGGATCTGAAGGGGTGGTTTCTCTCCGACACACCCAACGATCCGGGCAAATGGCAGTTCCCGAATGACCGAGCTTTTGAACTCGGTCCCGGAGAACACGTTGTCATTTTTCTTTCGGGCAGTGACCGCACCCCCATCAACGGGCCATTCCACGCGGACTTCAAACTCAACGAAGACGGCGAGTCCATCCTGCTCACCCCACCGGCACTCGTCGTTCCAACCGATCCAGAAAACCCTCTGAATTTCGAATCCCCTGATCCAAATGGACCTGCCGATTCCCACCTCAATTTCCCACCGCAACGCCTCAACACCTCAGCCGGTTGGGCACTCGACCCCCGTACCCACACCATCGAGAAACTCCGCTTCATGTTCGCGGCTACCCCCGGAAGCCTGAATAGCCTGAGCCCCTGTGATATTCTCACACCCGCCCCGGCCATCTTCCCAACCGGTGGAGTGCAAGCACCCGGAACCCCCCCCTTTCCCGTCACGATCAGCCTGGCCCCGGGTTCCACTGCCGCCACGCAAATCCACTACACCCTCGATGGCTCCACCCCCACTCAGGACTCGCCCCGCTATGTCCTGCCCACGGCCAATGCCCCCGGCACCCAACTCATCGCCGATGGCAACACCATCATCCGTGCGGTGGCCCTCGAACCCGATTGCGTGCCCTCGCCGGTCACCGCAAGGAGCTATCTCTTCACCGACTCCATCATCGGCACCGCCCCCCAGGGCACCCTCCCCACCGATGCTCAGGTTCGCCCGCCCGGCTACCCCGGCGATGCCATCGGGATCACCCAAGACGGCAGAGCCTCGATAGGCTCCCTGGACTTCGACCTCGATCCCGAAGTCATCCGCGATCACCGCGACACCCTCGTCCAGGAACTGCAAGCCCTACCCACCATTTCCGTCACCGGCCCGGTGGCAGACCTTTTCGGCTACGATCATGGGATCTACTCCAATTCCTCCCTCACCAAAAACGACTCCCTCGACCCGCTCGACAACCAATGGCGGCGCGTGGTTTCCATAGAATACCTTGATCCGCTCGAGCCTCTCAACTCTGTCACTGAAAACGCCGAACTCCTCATGACCGGCGACAGCAGCCGTTCCTTCACCGCCACTGATAAACACAGCCTGAGATTGCGATTTCGATCAAGATTGAGTCGGACTGGGAATTCATCATTCATTTCCCCAGAAGTTCTTTTCACAGGAAACCCAACTACATCTTTCCGCCAGCTCAACCTCCGCCATCCCACTCATGACGGCTTCACCACGAAGTGGGAGAACTGGGGAAACCGCTCTGACCATGCCAGCTACGTGCGCAGTTCCTTCGCCCAAGAACTGCACGCCCGCATGGGCCTTGCCACCGGCACCAAGCGCTACCTCAAGCCCAACCACCGCTGGGTCCACCTCTTCCTCAATGGCCTCCACTGGGGGATTTATGACCTCTCGGAACGCGTGGACGAGGATTTCGCCCGAACCTACGGGTTTGCATCGGCAGACTACGATGTCCTGAGCTATTCCGGCGACATCGACCTGCCCGGCGACATCGACCTGCCCGACGACCACGATGGCATCGTCGATGGCAGCTACCACGCCTGGGACACCCTTCGCACTCTTTGCCTCAATGCCGATGCCAACCCGGTGGGCTTCCCTGCCGCCAATTCGCAGAGCGAATGGCTCGCGGTGCTCCAATTCCTCGATCTCGAGAACTACATCGATTACCTCCTCGTCAGCACCTACCTCAACCACCGTGACTGGCCTTCCAAAAACTTCCGCGTCATCCGCCGCCGGGGACCCGAGGAGACCCTCGACCCTGCCAACCCGCCCTCCACCAACCCCGGAGGCAAATTCCAATTCATCGTCTGGGATGCCGAAAGCTCGATGCAACCCCTCGGTGGCTTGAAAGACCGGGTCCTCGCGACGGTGGAATTCGAGGGTGATGATCCGGACACGCCCAAAGAGGAGACGATCGCGACCGAACTCGGCGTCGCCGAACCCCACTACCACCTCCGCAATCACCCGGCCTACCAGGAGGTCTTCCGCCAACGCGTTGCTCTTCATTTCACCACGCCCGGCGGACTCCTCACGCCCGACGCCGTCACCGGCAAGATTCCCGGTTTCACCTCCTTTAAAGATGAAATGGCCGCCTTCGCCGGAACCTTCTACCTCGACGTTCAACCCGTCACCTATGGCGGCCTCTTCACTGAAAGTGCCCGCTGGGGTGACTCAGTAAAAGCCAACTCCGGAACGACTTACACCTTTTCCAATCTCTCCTACCGCCCCGACTCCCCCTTCTTCGGCGACTGGAAACGAAACACGGACACCTATCAAGGGTTCGACGCGACTCGTCGCTCCACCTTCCTCAACCTCCTGCGCTCAGTGAACCTGGCGGATCCCGAATAATTGAGAGATGAGACCCATTCCTACCATGAAAGCCCTACTCTTTTTCACTCTGGTTCTTCCTGCTCCAGCCGCATCCATCCTCTGGGATCCCCTCCCCTATCTCAGTGAAGCGGACAGCCCCTTCTATCAGGGCATTCTGAGCGGGGACATTTACCTCGAAGACTTTGAAGATCAGGCTCTCAATACCCCGTTTGTTCGCCACCCCGATAATGTCCCTTACTTTGGTTTTACCTATCGGCAATTAGTACCTGATATCACAGATGAAGTCGTTCGGAGTGTCGATGGAGATGACGGAATGATCAACTTTCAGGGATTCCTTGGGGATTCCTGGATTACCACAGCTGATCCTTGGGGAGGGGCGCTTACCAGCCGTGTTTCATTTGAGTTCCTCCCAAACGATAACAATCTATTCCCCAGATTTGTTGGGATCGTCGTCACAGCTGTCGACGATTTCGATCGTGATGTTTCTCTCGCCTTCTTTGACGAAAACAACATCAACGTCTCCAACGACAGCGAATATGACCCGAAGGACTGGAGCCCGATTCCTCTCCTCGGCACCGACACACGCCTTCATCGCTTCATCGGTTTTTATCATGAAGAAGGAATCCACCGCCTCTCCCTCTCCAATGTCTGGCAAGTCGATCATCTGCAGTATGGCTACGCCATTCCCGAACCATCCACATCTTTCCTGATGGGCACCGCCCTCATCCCGTTCCTCCGACGGAAGCGAACCGCCTGAATTTGTTGGTAAACCAGGTTGCACAGGTCATGCTCCAAGGTGAAATGGCCGCCTTCGCCGGAACCTTCTACCTCGACGTCCAACCCGTCACCTATGGCGGCCTCTTCACTGAAAGCACCCGCTGGGGCGATTCGGTCAAAGCGGACTCCGGAACGACCTACACTTTTTCCAATCCGTCTTACCGCTCCGGTTCGGCATTCGGCGATTGGAAACGAAACACCGCCACCTATCAGGGATTCGATGCCACCCGCCGCACGACCTTCCTGAACCTCCTCCGCTCGGTGAATCTCGCTGATCCAGAATAAATACGCTTGCCCCTCCTCGAATGACCCACTCTCCGACACTCATGAAATCCCTCGCCATTTTCGTTCCGTTGATTTCCCCGAGCTTTGCGGCTTCCATCCTCTGGGATCCGCTCCCCTATCTCAGCGAGGCCGACAGTCCGTTCTACCAGGGAATTCTTGATGGAATGATCTACCTAGAAAATTTCGAGGATCAGGCTCTCAACACCCCTTTTGTGAGAGAGCCTGAAGATGTGCCATATTTCGGATCCACCTACCGCCAACTCATTCCATCAATCAGCAATGGAAGTGTTCGAAGCGTCGATAGTGACGATGGAGCAGTTGACTTCAATGGCGACCTGGGTGACACATGGATTACAACTACCAATTCGATTGGTGGCCAAATTTACGGTAGCATGTCCTTCGAGTTCCTCCGTAACGGCGACGGTTTCTTTCCGACCTACGTCGGCATCGTCATCACGGCTGCCGATGATCTAAGGCGAGCCGTTGAACTCAGCTTCCGCGGTCCCGCCGGAAACAATCTCTTTGCCGACACCGATCTCTACGATCCCATGGACTGGGTTCCCTTTCCGCAATCAATAGAAGATACCCGCACCCCCCGCACCCACCGTTTCATTGGGGCCTACCATGAAGACGGGATCGCCCGCCTTTCCCTGTCCAACGTCTGGCAAGTCGATCATCTGCAATACGGCTACGCCATTCCCGAACCGTCCACATCTTTCCTGATTGGCACTTCCCTCATCCCGTTCCTCCGACGGAAGCGACCCGCCTGAATTCCCTTCCCTCACTCCGCGCCTTCGCGGTTCGCTCCATTCAACAATTGCCCGCTGGGGAGATTTCAGGTTTCCCTCTGAAATGGCTGTCTCCAGATGAGTTGCACCTCATGGCGATGGCGGCGCAAAGACCACGCGGTAGAATCGCTTCCCGGAGTCGGTGGTCACTTCGTGCCGGATGAGGCCGTCGGCATCGGACCGCACGGTGGCGAGGGTCTCCCACTCGGGCGTTTCACCCGACAGCGTCGACTGTTCAATCCGGTAGTCGAGATTGGGAGCGACCCGACCGCGAAGAACCCGCGTTCCTTCCTCCCCGGACTCGTCCCGCACCAGGTCAAAGGCCGCCGGAGGCAGGATGATCAATTGCAGGCTCCCGTTGGCATCAAACGGATCCGACCACTTCGGGTCCTCGTAGACCGCCTTTCCGGTCAGGGTGTGCAGGAACATCCTGAGCGGCGCGAGATCCCGGTTGTGAAAGGGCAGCGCGGGACGGCGGAGGCGCGGATCGAGGCTGGGGTTGTCGGGGATGGCACTGCGGTAGTGGTTGGTGATCTGACCCAGCCCGGTCATCGAGCCATCGTGCATGAAAGGACCGTTGGGACCGCTGGGCCCCAGCAGGTCGCGCAGGCTGGGGGCGCGGGTGTTGGTGAGGTCCTGGCCTCCGCCGATCTTGCCGATCACCCCATTGTTGCCGGAGGCCGGGTCAATATCGAAGACCGGCGGGGTGTGACAGCTGGCGCATCCCGCTCCCCCCTGGTCCGGCGGGAGCATGAACTGACGTTTGCCCAGGTTCTCCTGGGCACTGAAGTTCGGGAAGTCCTCGTCGTCGTTGGCGAGGGCCCGGCCGGCGTCGTATTTTGAATCGAACGACTGGATGCTGCGCACAAACTGGGCGAGGGCGCGCTGGATGCGGTCCTCGTTGATGGCCGCGTCGCCGAAGGTCGCCGCGAAGAGGACGCGATACTCCGGGATGGCGGAGAGCTTGGCGGTGAGCACCTCGAACCCGGGGTCACCCGACGCACCACTGAAGCCCATCTCGACATGGTCCTGGATCGGCTGTGAGGCCTGGTCCTCGACGCTCGCGGCCCGCTCGTCCCAGAAGAAGCGCACTTCGCGGTTGAAGCGGGCATTGATCAGGCGCATCGAGTGACGCCCGGTGGTGCCCGCCACCCCGGTGCTGGCCACATCGGGATCACTGAAGGCATGCCCCTGCTCATGACAGGAGGCACAACTCACGCTGTTGTTGCGGGAAAGACGTCGGTCGTAAAAAAGGACCCGCCCCAAGGTGGCCCCGACGTCGGTGATGGGGTTGTTAGCCGGGGTGTTGTCGTGGACGATGTAGGACGGCACCGGTTGGTTGGCGTAGTTGGCCAGTTCGGTCAGATTGAGCACCCCGACTTCCGCGTGCAGAGCGGGAAGGGAAAAAAGACCGGAAGTGACAAAGATGATGAGCGGAGGGTTTTTCATGGGGCGCACGCAGTTGGTAAGTGGATCGGATCTCTTTTTTGATGGAGCAGGACAAGGCCTCGATGTGGGGGAACCATGGCCCGGGCCTCATGACGGGAAGATGACGGTCGTCCCAAAAAATTGAAAAAAAAGAAACGCACGGCAAGGCCGGTCATCCCACGCCGAAGGAAGCCGATGCGAATTGGCTTGCCAACACGCGATGGCCTTGCACGAATCTCATTCAGGATGCGCGTTCTGGTGGTCGAAGACTCGTCAAGGCTTCGCGAGGCGGTGGCCCGGGCCCTGCGTCGGACGGGCTACGCGGTCGATGAAGCCGACAACGGGGAGGACGGATTGTGGAGGGCCCAGACCGTGGATTACGACGCCATGATCCTCGACCTCATGTTGCCCCGCATGAATGGTCTCGAGGTCCTGGCGACCCTGCGGGCGGAGGAAAACCGGATTCCGGTCCTCCTCCTGACCGCCCACAACACCATTGACGACCGGGTCAAGGGACTGCGGACCGGTGCCGACGACTACCTCGGCAAACCCTTTGCCCTCGAGGAACTGCTGGCCCGGGTGGACGTGATGTGCCGCCGCCGCTTCGACCACCCCGAAACGGTCCTCCGCATCGCCGACCTGGAAGTGGATACCGACCGTCGCACCGCCACCCGGGGGGGCGAACCGCTGGACCTCACCGCCCGGGAATTTCGCCTGCTCCACCTCCTCGCGGTGCAGGCCGGCAAGGTCCTCAGCCGCACCCGGATCGAGGAACACCTCTACGACGACCTCGTTTCGCCCATGAGCAATGTGATCGATGCCACCGTTTACCAAGTGAGGAAGAAAATCCGGGCGGCCGGGAAGGGCACTCCCCTGATCCACACCAGACGGGGCGAGGGCTACGTGCTGGAAGAACGGTCATGAAGTCGATTCGGGGCAGGTTGACCCGGTGGTTTGTGGCCGCCTTTGTCGCGGTGTGGGTGCTGGCTGGGACGACCGTCTACCTTTCCTACCGGGCCGGCTTGCTCGCCGGTCTTGAGGCCGAGTTGCAAAACCTGTGCCGCCAGGTGCGCATGGGAGGCATGGGGTCGGGTGCCGGGCCGGGCCGGGGTGGCGGTCCCGGATGGCGCCGGATGGATGAACCCGCCGATTTGGGCGAGGGAGTCTATTGGCAGATGTGGGACCCCGCCGGGGTGGAGCTGGACCGTTCCGCCAATCTCGTGGGCGATCTTCCGCGCCTTGCCGATGGCACCAGCGAGGTGGTCGTTCTCGGAGAAGGCATGCGGGCGCTGGCTTCGGGGAGAAACTTCGGAATGGCGCACGGCGGAGGTCCACCGTGGGCGGAACACGGGCGCGGAGCGGTCGAGATCACGGTGGCCAAGCCGCTGACCGAAGTCGAAAAGTCGCTCCGGAGCCTCCTTGTCATCGTTGGTTCCTCGGGAGTGGTGGCGGTCATCCTGAGCTGGCTCGGGATCCGCTTGGTGGTGCGCGATGGCTTGTCACCGCTTCAGCGGATTGCCGAAGAAGTCGGCCAACTTGACGCAACCTCGCTGGAGGGGCGCTTTGACGAAGAAAACTTGCCCGCCGAGCTGCGCCCGATTATCGAACGACTCAACCGCCTGCGAGCGCGGCTCGACGCCAGCTTCACTCGGGAGCGGCGATTCAGCTCGGACCTGGCCCATGAAATGCGCACGCCCATCGCCGAGGCCCGGATGGTGGCGGAATCAGCCATCAAGTGGCCGGAGGAAGGCGGCCCGGAGGCCTGGGAAGCTGTTTCCGCTTCTATTTCCCGCATGGAAGGGGTGGTGCAAGCCATGCTCCAGTTGGCCCGCCTGGAACAACGCCCTCCCGGCAATGACGCCGGGGAGTTCCCCTTGCGTCCTCTGATCGCCGAGGTTTGGCAGGACCATGCGGAGCTCGCGGCGCAGCGGAAGGTGCAACTCCACCTTGAGATTCCGGATGGCGGGACCGTATCGGGCGAGCGCGCTTTGTGGTCACATCTCCTTGCCAACCTGCTGGGCAACGCCGTCGAGTATGCCGAGGCCGGGAGTGAGGTGCGGGTGTCGCTGGACGCGCCGATCGTCACCATCACCAACCAAGCGAGCGGGCTCACCGTGGAAGACGTGGACCACTTCTTCGAGCGCTTTTGGCGAGCCGACCATGCCCGGAGCGGAGACTTGCACTGCGGACTGGGGCTTTCCCTCGCCCGAGCTTGCGCGGAAGCCATGGGACATACGCTCAAGGCAACATACGACAAAGCCTTGGCGCGACTCGAAATGCGCATTTCCCTACGCAAGGCCCCCTCTCCCGAGGCGGCAACAATGATAGCAGATTAAAAAACGCAGATTTTTCAGCCCCATCATGCTGCCGTCATCTTTGGGGGCTATGGTGGAGGCAGATCCAGAGAAAATGTCGGATCAAACAAACCAAACCAATCAAGAAAGATGAAAACACTCCTCATCACCGCAAGCCTGTTGGCCGCCACCATCGCCGGCAGCCAAGCCGCCAATGACCTCAAACGGCAAAATGACCGGACTGTCTCGGTTGAAATCACAAACCTCGCCGACAAAGAAAAGGGCAAGGGCAAGTGCGACGACAATTGCGAAAAATGCAAAGGCGGAGGCAAGGGCAAGGGCGGAGGCTGCAAAGGCGGTTGCAAAGGGAAAGGCAAAGAGGAGTGAAGCAATTCCCCGGGGGCTGCTGATCCTGCGGAACCCGTGCTGACCCACAAGCAGGGAGAGTGACCCCTCTCTCCCTGTTTTTTTGCGTGATCGTGGAAATTCCCCGCCACCCCCGAGCCCCTCAGCTCTTCAGGGATCCCCTCAATCAACGATGATTTCCACAATGACCGGAGATTGGGGCACTCCATTCAAAAACGTGCCCAGCATCCCTCACAACTTGGGTGAATTCGGCAAAACCAGGGAGATCGCAATCGAAAATGCCCACAACAGCTCCGGCGTTTGCTGGAACAGCGGGCGGATCGTGCGCAGGATTGGGTCGGTCCAAGCCTCCTCCCTTTGCTCTTGCCTTCCCCGCCCGCCGGTGTTCACTCGCCGCCAAGTCAAACCAAAGTGAAAGCCTTCGAAGTCTACCAGCAAGTCGATCCCGCCCTCGTCACCGAGATGTTCCTTTGGATCCGGGACAATGAACGTCAACTTTACAAGTCCGCCGTGGCCAGCCTGACGGCGGCCCGCAAGCTGCGCCCGGTCTTTGTCGAGAAGAAGCCGGTGCCGGAGCAGATCGCCTGGCTTCACAAAACCCTCAAGCTCCGCACCAGTGACACCTTGGGCGAGCACCTCTTCCAGGCCTACTTCATGAAAGGCCAGAAGGACCTCCTCATCGCCTTCTGCGACGGCATGGGAATCGAACACGACGGCGAAGGCTCGGTCGAAGGCTCTCTGCCCGACACTCTCGATGATGATAAGTTGAAGGCCACCGTCGATGCCCTGCTCGAAGCCCACGATCCCAAGGTCGTCACCCTCTACCTGCGCATCTTTAACCTGCAAACGCCCGACGGCTGGGACAATCTAAGCAAGATCCTCGAAGAGAACGAGCGCCTCACCCTGGCCTAGCCTCGCACCCGAGGAGCCCTCTCACCACCCCGACGGCAAAGGCCACCTCTTCCTCCGTCACACCGAAGGGCGGGGTGAAGGACAAAACATTGCCATCCGGTCCGTCTGCCAGGAAAAGCAACCCTTCCGCGAGCAGGCGCGCCAAGAGATCGCCGACTGGGCGGGTAAGGACAACTCCCCACATCACCCCGCGTCCCCGCACCTCGCGCACCGCCGGATGCTCGACCAGTCCAGCCAGCGCCTGCTCCAGCACGATCGAAGTCTCCGCCACCTGAGCAATCGTTTCCGGCCGCGCCAAGATCTCCAACGATTTCAGGGCCATCGCACACCCCACCGGATGTCCCAGGAAGGTGCTGGTGTGAAGGGCCTCCCCCGCACTCTCGGGCCAGCAATCCATGACTGCGGCCCGGCCCACGCAGGCCGAGATCGGGAAGCCTCCACTCATCGCCTTGCCCACGCAAATCAAATCGGGCACCACCCCCTCCCATTCGCAGGCAAACCATTTCCCGGTGCGGTGAAAGCCAGTGTAAATCTCATCAAAGATCAACAGGGCCCCCCGCTGGTCGCACCACTCCCGCAAGGCCAGCAGGAACCCCGGCGGCGGCAGCACCTTACCCCCCCGCCCCTGAATGGGCTCAACAAGAACGGCCCCAATGGCATCGCCATCAGGAAAACCAAGCGAACCAAAGGGCAACCGGGTCGTGACGGCAGCCAGTTGATCCTCAAACGGCCCCCGAAACTTCGCGAGATCGGTTCCCAACAGACTGCCGTAACCCAGCCCGTGATAGCCGCTTTCAAAGGCCAGGATACCCGGACGGCCGGTCGCGAGACGCGCCGTCTTCAAGGCCGTTTCCACCGCCTCAAATCCGGAATTCGACAAAACCACCTTGCCCGGAGCATCTTCCCATCGCTCGAAGGTCAACCCAGACAAACGACGGCACAGCTCGCCCTTGAGGGCGGTGGGGTGGACATCCCCCATCCCATGCAAGAGGCGGCCCGCCTGGGACGTCAGGGCCTCGACGACTTCCGGATGACGGTGCCCCAAGCCGGCCACCCCAAAGGCGCTGGTGAAATCGAGGAAGCGGTTTCCGTCAGCATCCCAAACATTACAACCCTCGGCCGACTCCCAGAACACCGGCCAATTGTCATCAAGGTAAGTGACATTACGACTCTCATGCCGTCGCAAGTCTTGCGCCAGGTCCTGCGATCGCGGCCCCGGAATCGCGGTCTTGAGGTCTGGAATCATCTCATTTCTCAGGTCAACATGGCCACCAGAGCCCCAGCTGCCGACCCAAAAATAAGCAGCAAGGCCAACCCACCAATCAAACGATCCTGCCAAAGAATGACTGGACGCTGGGGCGACGACGACTTCGGAAACACCACCAGCGCATAGGCCGCCCCGGTGACCAGCCCTCCGAAATGGGCTGCATTGTCGATGAAACGGAACCCCAAGATGCCGATCCCCACCAGGGAAATCAGGATCGCGGCAAGACGGCGGCGCGCCGGGCGCGGTACCAAGCCATGATGGAGGGTCTCAAAGACGAGCAAAAAACCGAGGAGACCGCAGACCCCACCGGAGATCCCGACCGAAATCTGAAGAGGCTCCCACACCAAAGACGCCCAACCGGCCCCGATGATGCTCAGAAAAAAGACCGCGGCCAGATGGGGCCAGCGGGCCAGAATTTCCACCCTGCGCCCCAGATACCACAAGGCGCTAGCATTCAAAATGAAGTGAATCAGGTTGCCATGCAGGAAGGCACCGGTGAACAAGCGCCACTTTTCCCCCAGGACATAACGCGTCTTGTCAAATCCCGCTTCCTGAATCCCAGGGCCCTCGGCAATAAACTGCCCCACGCCCACCAGAACCAGCAACCCTGCCATAACCAAAGTGCAGAGCGTCTTCTGCTGCTCCAACCAGAGATCAAAGCGCGCTTCCGGAACCTCCTCGGCCATCGACTCCGCCGTCAGCTTCTCCGCCGCCGCTCGACCCTTCCGAGCCTCCCACCACGGTCGAGCCGTGAAATAAAGAAAGGCAAAAACCGCCAGGACGAGTAGGTCGAGCCCCTCAAATCCGAACGCACTCCCCCCACTGCCATAAAGGAAAAGCGTATAAAGTAAGGCCAACCCGCTGAAAGGCAGAGTGCGCCGCGCCTCTTGGCTATCTTCGGACGCAAAAACCAAACGACGCTTTCGCAGCGAAGACAGCAACGCAGGCACTTCCTCGGGGGCCACAAGACGGGGAAATTCAGGAACCCAAACCCAAGCGAGCCGTCCCTTGCC
>JALQTQ010000094.1:0-9779 GCA_023263995.1 Akkermansiaceae bacterium
GGATCATGGAAAGGTAAACACTCCGTCGCGAACTTCGCCCTTCCACGCCCCTACCATAGCGGGTCTCATCAAGCCTTCCGGAAACCTTGAGCAGGGAATCGCGAATGGCCTCTGCTTCGAGTCTCCGCAAGGGGTAATGGGAAAGAAGGCGATTGTCGGGATCTTTCTCACGCGCGCCCTGACCCGGAACACTCGCGCGGGTCCACGCCTGGGTCGTCACCAACGTGCGAATGAGATTCTTGAGGTTCCATCCGTCGGCCACAAACTCGCTTGCCAAGTGATCGAGAAGTTCCGGATGGCTCGGCTTTTCGCCAAGCCGCCCAAAGTTGTCCACCGTCCTGACGATTCCGGCTCCGAAGAGGTGGTGCCAAACCCGGTTGACGATCACGCGTGCGGTGAAGGGATTGTCGGGGCGCAAGAAATCATCGGCCAGCTCAAGTCGACCGCTGAGCTTGCTCTCGTAGGGAGCCGATCCCAAGACCTCAAGATACCGTCTTTTCACCGGGTCGCCCGGCTTGTGGTGATTCCCGCGCTCGAAGAATTCCTGATCGTGGGCGTCGGCTTCCCAGACTCCCGGGGCTCGCACCGGAACGGCAAGCTGACGCTCAAGTGCTCGGTAAGTCGCCACCAGCTCACCTTGCCCGGCAGCCAGGTTGGGTAGAACTCCCGTCTGACGCAAATCGTCCAGTAACACGGCCTGCTCTTCGCTGAGACGGTCCTGACTTGCGGCAACCAAGGCATCCCCAAGCAAGCGCTCGAAGAATTCCTCGTTGGAATCTCCCTCACGATGGAGCGACTGCAGGTGGCTTTTCATTCGCTCTCTTGCTGCCTCCGCAGGGTTCCCCTTCCCCCGTTTCACGATCACAGCCTCGGCAATTTCGAACCATGATCGTTCATCATTTGAGGCCAACACCGGCTGGTCACGAGCGGTCGTCATTTCAAGGTGAATCCGATCCCCTTTCCAGTAGTCGAGATCATGGCGAACCCACCGCCACTTCCCGTCCTTGAGTTGGGTAAAGGGAAAGACCGTGCCATTGCGGGGGTAGTTCTGCACGGCATAGCGCACCACCGCATTCCCGCCCCCCCGCACTCGCAGCCAGAGTTCGTCCTCGCCTTCCACCTCAATTTGCGGCGAGAGCAAGACCCCCCGGTCTTTGCTGCTCAGTTCTCGCGAGGAAAGACCGGGAGGATGGATCCCGGAAACGACGGCGTCACCTTCCGCCGCAAGGGCCCGAGAGGCCCTCCGAACCTCTCCGTGGGTCGTCCATTCCCCCAAGGATTCGCCTCGCCATTGGAAACGAAAACCTTCCGGTCCCACCGGGGAAACCTGCTTGAGGAAGGTGGAGAAGTTCTTGCTCCCCTCCTGCCAGACTCGCAGGAACAGCAAATCGTCTTCAGCTTGCCCTTTCACCTCACGATTCAAAAACTGCTTGGAGAGAGCCGGGATCATCGCCTGCCAATCCTTGAGCTTTTCCTGCCAAAGTCTTTCCTTCAACTTCTCCATTTCGCTTCGGAGCGTTTTCTCATCGACCGCATCCACTCTCACCACGCCGGGTTTGGTGGATCCGAAGATGCCAAAAAGAGCGTAATAATCCTCCTGACTGATGGCATCGAATTTGTGGTGATGACAACGGGCGCACGAGACCGTCAACCCTTGGAAGGCTTTGGTCACAACGTTGATTTGGTCGTCGGTAAAGCGCACTTTTTCATCGAGGGCATCAGTTGGAGCAAACCCGTGATAGACCATGCGGAGGTGGGCTGTCCCAAGGGCCGATTCGTTGATTCCGTCCTTGAGGCGGGGCTCGTCCAAAAGATCGCCGGCGAGGTGCTCGCGCACCAGAGCGTCATAGGGAACATTATCATTGAGGGCGCGAATGAGGTAGTCGCGGTATCGCCACGCGTTCGGAATGAGCGGATCGCCCTCGCTGCCGTGCGAGTCGGCGTAGCGAATCCAATCCATCCAATGACGAGCCCATCGTTCCCCGAAATCGGGCGAGGCGAGAAATCGATCGACCAGCCGGACCCAGCGCCCGGATGCCCGGTCAGCCAGAAAACGATTTACCTCCTCAATCGACGGCGGGAGTCCCCGCAAAGCGAAGCTCAAGCGGCGAATCAAGGTGCGGTCGTCCGCCGGAGCGGCCGCCGTCAGTCCAGCCCCCTTGATCTGTCGATCGATGAAACGATCGATCACGGTGTCTTCGCCGGGCGGCGGCGTGCTCTTGCGAACGGGTTGGAAGCTCCACCATGCCTTGCGGCGCTCCCGGATCTGCTCCCAGCTCATTTCCTGAGCAATTTCGGCATTGGAAGGGGGTCGGTCGCGGGGATCCGGAGCCCCCATCCCGATCCATTGCACAAAATCAGTAATCACCCGGTCGTCCAGCTTCACCCCGCCCTTTGGCATCTCCATCCCTTTTTCCTGATGGCGAAGAACCCGGATGAGGTAGCTCTGCTCGGGCTGGTCAAAGTCGAAAAGATCATCGCTGTCCCCCCCCTCGACCATCGCGGCCCGGTGATCGAGAGCCAGACCCCCCTTTTGCTTGCCGCCGGTGCGATGGCATTCGTAGCAATCTTGAACCAAAACGGGCCGGATTTTACTTTCAAAAAACTCAAGCTGTGCGGGCGGAATCTCTTTCCCACCACAGATCGCCGGGAGGAAGAGCACGAAGATTTTCCGGACCATCGTCAATTTTTACGCCGTCGAGCTCTCGGAATCTTCCATCAAATCGCCTTTTTTGTCACCCGCGGTCGAGATGGCATCGATCCAAGGACCCTCGCGCTACTTGTTGAGAAAAATGCGGCTTTGCACCACCGCATGGACCAGGTCTCGCAGCCGATTTCCTTTGCCCTCCAGCTCCCCGAGAACGCGGTCCACTTCTCCTCGATCCCCGACCTCGAGACGACGACCGGTGGCGTAGGTCAGCATCTTCTCCGTGAGACACCGGACCACCTCCGTTTCCCGTTCCAGCAACATCGCCTTGAAATCGCTGATGTCCTTCACCTCCCGGCCGCTGGCCAGAACCGAAGCAGTCTCGACCGGTCGAGTTTTGGGGTCCTTCTTGTCGTGCTTCGGGTAGTGGTCACGCCAACGTCCGATCGGGTCGAAGCTTTCCAAGGCAAAGCCCATGGGATCGATCTTCTGATGACAACTGCGGCAGGCTTCCTGGTCGCGATGAATCACCATCTGTTCCTTGAGTGACTTTGCCGCCCGAAGATCAGGGGAAAGCGGCTCGACATCGGGGGGCGGCGGCGGCGGCGGATTGCCGAGGATATTTTCCAAAACGAACACGCCTCGCACGATCGGCGAAGTGTCCACTCCGTTGGCGGTCACCGTCATCACGCCCGGCATGGTGAGCAAGCCACCACGCCGCGGAGCATCGAGGACCACCGTGCGCAGGTGCTCTCCGACCACTTCTTGCTTGTAAATCAACTCGCCCAACAGGTTGTTGAGGAAAGTATGATCTGAGTCGATGAGTTCGCGCACCGGGCCGTTGCGTTCCAGGACATCGCGAAAATAGGCCTCCACTTGGGGCACGAGAAAGTCCTTCACCCGATAGTAGTGCCCGTAAGGCCCTTTCCGATCAGGCTCCATCTGCCCCAACGTGTGGAGCCCCAACCAGCGCTCCGGGAAATGCCGGGTGAAGGCCGCCGCCTTGGGATCTTCGAGCATCCGCTCGACCTGGTGTCTCAACTCTCCCGGTTCGGAGAGGCGGCCAGCCCGCGCACTCTGCAGCAATCTCTCGTCGGGCATCGATGACCAGAGAAAGTAGCTGAGCCGCGAGGCCAGAGCGAAGTTGTCCAGCGTCCCCGGCTCTTGCCGCAGGTAAAGGAAATCGGGAGAGCAAAGGAGGGCCACGTATCCGCCCTTCATCGCCTCCTGACGGGAATGCCCGTCATTCTCCAGTCGCGCCACCAAATCGACGAAAGGCTTGACCTCATCGGGCGCGACCGGCCTGCGGTAAGCGCGCTCGGCGAAGGCGTGAAAGAGCTTGGGGAGGTCCGCTTCTGCAGGAGCACCCCGACCATACAAGGAGGTGTGACTTTTCGGCGGCCATTCTGTCCCCACTGCCTCGATCTGAAAGCGATGCACTCTCAAGGTTGGCCCCAGATAGCCCTTCTGAAACAGCACCTCGGCCACTTCTTTTTTGAAGCCCTTCTTTTTCGGGTCCATCTTCGCAAACTCTTCCGGATACCATTGATGAAGAAGGACTTGAAAAGCATTGTGCTGGATCCAGGGGCCATTTTCCCATCCAACCCAGGCACTCCAAGGATCATCAATCCAGGTCTCAAAGGAGAACGTCCGCTTCCGGCCATCGCCCGGCAGCTTCCAGTGAGTCAAGCGCTTCTTGCGCTCGCCGCGGAGATGCTCGAACCGTTCAAGGTAAAGCCCCACTTCAAAAGGCTCCTCAACAGTCTTTCGTCCATGATGGACGAGTCCCCCGCCTGGCACCGTCCATTCACCCCATGAATCACTTTTGGGATTGTGCGCCGAAATCTCGACAGTGATGCGATAGTGGTCGGGCCGCCGAAGACCGCCGTGATATTTGTCCGGCCCGATCCGGTTGTAACGGTCCCAGCGCTGAAAGACCTCGTCGTAACCTTCGTCCTTTTCCCGCTGGTATTTGCCAAGACTGTCACCATGCAGGGTCTTGGTGCAAATGGGCGCGATGAAGACCTCGTCTGCAAAGGGCGTGCGAGGTTCGTTGCAGGTCGCCATCTCGAGGGTCTCTTCGGCGGCCTCGATCAGCATTTTGAGAAGAAAGTCGGACATCACCAAGGCATCTCCAACCGTGTCGAACCCCTCCGCTTCCTCATCTTCTTGGAAGCGACGTGTTGGCTCGATGGTCTTGTGTGCGGTGATTCCGTTCCCGTTGAAGTCATAGAGCCCGGAAACCACTCCGGGTTCAAAATCGGGGTGGTTCAGGTAAAAAAGGTCCCGGAGAGTGTTCCGCAACTCAAATTTGTTGAGACGACGGATCACGGCCTGCCCGCCGGTGCTTTTACGTTCCGCGTAAGCCTGCCGAAGAACCGTGGTGAGAGAGTCAATCACCCTCGCGGTTTCCGCAAAAGGCGGCTGAACCGTATCCTGCGGAGGCATTTCACCAAGGTTGAGTTGATCGAGAATGCCCTGCCAAGTCTCCAGCGTCGACAAATCCGAAAAGTCGGTGCCCAGGGTATCGAACCGGTAATCCCCCTTCTGCTTCTCGGCTCCATGGCAGTCGAAACAGTATTCCTTGAGAAAATCACGAGGGGCATCGAAGTGTGACTCTGCCCCGGCCACTCCTCCCCCGACCAGCAGACAGGCCATCATCGCCCCGGCTTTCCAAACCCACGACATCCTTCTCAACTCCACTCCAATCCAGCCAAGGTTCCGGTGCTCGTTCCGAAGCGATCCACCTCCAATCCAAAGTTCTGCAACATGGAAAGGAGAAGATTACAGGCCTTGAGGCGATGCGGCTCCCGAGCCGGCATCACCCGATGTTCTCCCAACTTGAACCCTCCTCCCGCCAGCACCAGGGGCATGTTCCGGCAGGAATGAGTGCCGGTGGCCATCCCGCAACCATACAGAATCATGGTGTGGTCAAAGAGTGTTCCCCCGTTGAGTGGGTCCTCCTTCGACTTGAGTAAATCGATGAGCAGGGCCATCTGGGCGATCTGGTTTCCTTCAATCTTCTGCAAGGCCTCGGTGTGATCGGGCCTTTCCCCGTGATGAGAGAATCCATGATAACCACCCTGCAATCCAAAATCCCCGTTCGCAAAACCGCTGGCAAGCGTCATCACCCGCGTGGAGTCGGTCTCGATCGCCACGGCCATCAACTCCATCATGATTTTCATTTCTTCGGCAGTCTGGCGTTGGGGCACGGGTTCCTTCAACTCCGTGTCTGGCTTGGGACGATCCAGCCACGGTTGCTTTTGCCCAATCTTCCTTTCAAGGCTGCGCACGGAGTCGAGGTATTCCTCGAACTTCTCCTGATCCCGGCGCCCCAGTTTCCGGTTCACTCCCTTGGCCTGGTCCAGAACGACATCGAGAATGCTGCCGTGGCGTTGCAATCGACGCCGCTCCTGCTCCTTCGACGCCGCCCCCTCGTCCAGAAAGAGCTTGCGATACATCTCGGTGACATCGATGGCCGGTACCTGAACTCCGGCACTGGTAAAGCTGACCTGATTGTGCTCTTTCACCTTGAGGGTCATCGACGAGAAGCGGGTCGCCGCCCCAACAAACTCGGCAGCCTTTTGATCCATGCTGATGTTTCCCTCCGGGAAGCCCGCCGCCATATCCGGACGAATGCCATTCAAGAAAGTGGGCACACAGGCATGCCCGCCGGTGAGACCATGATCAAGATTCGAGAAAACCGAAAAGTCGTCGCGATGCCTCTCCAACGGCTTCAACGTCGGGGGAAGATCATACGATCGCCCGGACTGATGTTGGTCGGGAAAAAAGGCCTTCTGATAAACCCCGTAGTTATTGGTCAGACAAATCATACGCTTCACCGGTCGACTCGTTTTCACCGAAGCCGCCCGTGCGGTTGGCATCATCGCCTCAAAAATCGGAAGCCCGAGACAGACTCCGCCCCCCCGAAGAAAACGGCGGCGGTGCATTGGAGTTTTCATGGTCGCCATCATCCAAGTCCCGCCCCCTCAGGTCGAGCAGAAAGACACCATTCCACCTCGCCTTCCGTCAGGTCAAAGTGAACAATTCACGACCTCAGCCCTTGTCTTGAAGCGATGATCCGACTCCTGCTCTCCTGCGCGACCCTTCTCAGTCTCTCGGTGACTGATGCCAGCCCCCTGCGACTGATCACCTACAATGTCCTTTACGGGTTCAATCATGGCAAAGCCGGAGAAACCGGCCCGAAATGGCTCGCCGCTCAAAAGCCCGACATCGTCGCATTGCAGGAACTCAATGGATTCACGCAGACCACCCTCGAACAAACCGCTCGTCAGTGGCACCATAATCATGCCGTCATCCTGAAGGAAAAAGGCTTCCCCGTGGGGCTGACCGCCAATTCGGAGATCCATATCATGGAAAAACGGCTCGATGGAATGTGGCATGGCTACCTGCATTGTCAGGTCAGGGGAATTCACTTTTTCGTCGTTCATCTTTCTCCCTCCCAACATGCCTTTCGCATGAAAGAAGCGAACCTCCTCAGTGCAAAAATCAAACCACTGCTCGCCGCGGGTGAGCCCGTCATCGTGCTCGGTGACTTCAATTGTCATTCCCCCCTCGATCAAGGATGGCTCAGTGCACGGCCTGCCGACGAAGAACCCAACGATCCGGAAGCTGCCAAACGTCGTGCCGCCAATGCTGACCCCCATGCCGCAGTGATGGCTCAATTCCTAAAACTTGGCTTGGTCGACCTCGTCCACGCCAAGCAACCCACCACCGAACTTGAGCGAGGCACTTTCGCTACCCGCTTGCTTCCGGATTACCAGACCGATGAACAACGGAAGGACAACACTTGGCGGATCGATTTCATCCTCGCCAGCCCTTCGCTTGCCAACCATTGCATCTCCGCCCGCATCCCTCGCGAAAAAGAGGCTGATCTGATCTCAGACCATTACCCAGTCGAAGCCGTGATCGGTGACCTCAAGAATGAGCCCAAAAGAAAATGATCCCGCTTGAAGACCGCAAAACAACGTCGCTGAGATCGCAGAAAAGGAAAGACGCCTTCCGCAGCGTCTCGCCGAAAAATCGATGGTGATCGATGGTCGACTCAAGCCCCTTTGCCTTGGCCCGATTTTCGCAATTCAGCCTGATTTCCGGTGAAATCAATTGACCGGTCGACTCAACGGGTCACCTCCTCCAGCCCGAAACCCTCGATGATTTGCCGGACCAGTTCGGGAGGGGAAAGCGCGACATCAAGAGTCAATGCTCCAGCCGGACGCTCGAGGTCCTCGAATTGGGATCGCAGCAGGTTCGAGGGCATGAAATGATCGCTACGGCTCTCCAGTCGTTCCCGAATCAGCGCGGGCGACCCGTCGAGGAAAACCAGTTCTGCTTCCCCCAAAATCTCCCGATATCGTTCCTTGAGTGCCGAGCAAGCGACGATGGTCAGACCATCGGCGTCACGAATGATGGACGCAAGTTTCTCCAACCAACCGCGCCGGTCCTGGTCATCGAGAGAAATCCCCGCTGACATTTTCCGGATATTGGCAGGCGGATGATGGTCATCGCCATCGACGAAGCGTCCCCCGGTCTTCCGGGCCAGGAGGCGCCCAACGGTTGACTTCCCACTCCCACTCACGCCCATGATGACCAGCGCTTTCACGGCACCAGAACCCAAACCAAGGTGGCAAGCCCCATTCCAATCAAGGCGAGGAGGATCGAAACCGCACTCCAGGTTCTCAATGTCTCCTTCTCCGTCATGCGGAAATATCGGCTCACCATCCAGAAGCCACTGTCATTGACATGGGAAAAGCCGGCCGCCCCGCAGGCAATGGCAACCACCACCAATGAGAGTTTGGCATCCGAGAGTTCGCTTCCTTCGAGCGTTTCCACCATCAAAGATGAGGCAATCACCATCGCCATCGTGGCCGAGCCTTGGGCAATCCGCGAGATCGCAGAGAACAGGAAGGCGAGCAAGAGAACCGAGATCTCAAACTCCAAAAGCGACTTGGCCAAGGCATCACCGACCCCGCTGTCACCAAGCATTTGCTTGAAAACCCCGCCCGCCCCGGTCACCAGAATGATGATCCCGGCCGGCCCCAAGGAACGGGTCGAGACCTCCATCAGAGTCTCACGCGACGCTCCCCTTTTCGTGCCCAACAACCACAAACTCAAGCAAGTGACGAGGAGGAGCGCGATGACCGGATGCCCTAGAAAGGAAATGGTCTGCTGCCAGAAGGGCGCTTCGCGCAGAAGATCGCTCATCTGGGCCGCCCGCTCTTTTTTCTCGAGCCCAGGCGGCAAACCGCTCCCGAGGCTCTGCTCCACCATCGATCCGGCCACAATAAGCACGATGGGCAGCAGCAGAATGGAAGCAACCATTCCAAACGAAGGGGGATCTCCCTCTTCCTCGTCCTCCACGGGAGGCGGTTCGACATGAACCATGGCCGCAAAACGATTCCCGAAGAATGCCGCCGTCACGATGGCGGTGGGAATACCGACCACCATCCCATACAGGATGACACTCCCAATTGGCACACCCAGGGTGTAGGCCACCCAGGTCGGCCCGGGGGTAGGCGGGACAAAGGAATGAGTGACCATCATTCCAATCACCAGAGGCATCCCGAAAACGGTGACCGACTTTCCACTCTGGCGGGCCAACGCATAGATCATCGGGGCCAGAATGACGATCGCGACATCAAAAAAGACCGGGATGGAAATGAGAAACCCGGTGATCAACATGGCCCAAGTGGCCCGCTTTTCACCGGTCAAACGCAGCATCCCGTTGGCCAGGCTCTGCGCCCCTCCGCAGTGCTCGATCATCGCTCCGAAGATCGCTCCGACCCCGATGATGGTGGCGATGAACCCCAGACTCGACCCCATTCCCTCGACAATCGTCCCCCCGATTTCGGTCATCGACATTGTCCCCGAGGCCAGCCCCACGAAGATGCTTCCCAGAAGCAGAGAGATAAAGGCCTGCACCCTCAGCTTCAGAATCAGCAATAAAATCAGGCCAACGGCCGCGAGGAGGGTGCCGATTAGCCTGCCAGTGGAGGCTTCCGCGAGGACGAGTTGAGGGAAGTTGGTCATGTGATCCTTGAAAGCCCAAACTAATTGGCAGGTCGCGGGAAGGGAAAACTGTCGAAACTCCCGAGCCAGACTCACCCCGGCCGCC
>JALQTQ010000094.1:9789-12296 GCA_023263995.1 Akkermansiaceae bacterium
TCCACAACCGCCATCGAGCCCCTCCGCATTTGCGGCGTTCCATCGTGGTCGGCAGGCACAAAAATGAGCCTCGCCTCTTCTGGTCATGCTTTGTGGGCCACTGATGGTCGGGATCGGCTTTGTGGTCTCCTGAGTTGAAACGAAGTGGGAAAGCACCTCATGATCCCCACGTCCCAACAAAAACCATCTCCTTTCCCCGCCATGATTGATCTTCGTAGCGACACCGTGACCCGCCCGACCCCGGAAATGCGGGACGCCATGCTCTCGGCCCGGACGGGCGACGACGTTTACGGAGAAGACCCCACCGTCAACGAACTTGAGGAATCGATGGCGTTGCTGACGGGGAAGGAAGCCGCGCTCTTTGCTCCCAGCGGCACCCAGAGCAACCTCCTCGCCCTCCTCAGTCACTGCCAACGCGGCCATGAATACATCGTGGGGCGCACCGCTCATACCTACCTTTACGAAGGAGGCGGAGCCGCAGTCCTCGGAGGCATTCAGCCCAATCCCCTGCCTTTTGCGCCCGACGGCACTCTCCCTTTGGAGGCGGTGGTCGAGACGATCAAGCCGAACGACCCCCATTTTGCGATCACCCGCTTGGTCTGTCTCGAAAACACCCAAGGCGGCAAGGTCCTTCCCCTCGACTACCTTCGGGCCTACCGTGACTTGATGGAAGAAAAAGGACTTCGACGTCATCTCGACGGCGCCCGCCTCTTTAATGCGGCGGTCGCCCTCGGATTACCCGCGGCGGAGATCTGCGCGCATTTTGACAGCGTATCGCTTTGTCTTTCCAAAGGCCTGGGCTGTCCGGTCGGCTCGGTCTTGGTCGGGGACCGGAAGCTCATCGCCAACGCCCGCCGTTGGCGCAAGATGCTCGGGGGCGGAATGCGCCAGGCCGGCATCCTCGCGGCAGCTGGCCTCCATGCCCTGTGCCATCATATCGACCGCCTTTGTGACGACCATGCGAAGGCGGCCCGGGTGGCCCGAGCGTTGGCCCAATTACCGACCTTCACTCTCGCCGAGGAGCCTCAGACCAACATGGTCATGCTGGCGGCCAACACCCCGATTCCCTCCCTGAAAGACCACCTCCAGGACCACGGCATTGTCATCTCAGGAACCCGGTGGGTCTTCCATCTCGATATCAGTGATGACGATGTGGACCGCTTGATCAACGCCTGCCAGAGCTTCCAGCCCGAGGCTGGGAGCGAAGAAAGACGCTCTTGATCTCGCTTCCGGTTTTGCCCAGACTCCGATCCTGATGAAAACCCGATCATTCCTCCTTTCCCTTCCTCTTGTCGCGGTGGTGGCTCTCTCCGTCTTCGGCAAGGAAACAACGACGAGCAAAACCAGCGTCAAGCCGGGCATCAACGAGAAATTTCTCGACCCAGAGTTGAAGGTCGACGATTGGCTCAAGCGATTTGAAGTCGAAAGCCGCGAGGTTTTTCAGGAGCGGGAGGCGGTTCTCAAGGCTTGCGGGGTGGAGAAGGGGATGGTGGTCGCCGACATCGGTGCCGGGACCGGTCTCTACACCCGTTTATTTTCCGAAGCAGTGGGGCCGGATGGTTGGGTTGCGGCGGTCGATATCTCGGGCCCGATGCTCAAGCATATTGTGGCCCGCGCAGAGCAGGAAGGTCAGGACAACATCACCGCCATTCTCAGCCCGGAGGACTCGACGTCCCTTCCCCCCGACACCCTCGACCTGGCTTTCATCTGTGACACCTACCATCATTTCGAATACCCCGCCGATACCTTGAAATCTTTGGTCAACTCGATCAAAAAGGGCGGCTCGGTGGTGGTGATCGACTTCGAGCGTATCGAAGGAGTTTCGCGCGAATGGCTTCTCGGACACGTTCGGGCCGGGAAGGAGGTCTTTCGTAAGGAAATCGAGGACGCCGGGCTGACCTTTGTCGAAGAAGTCAAAATCCCGGGGTTCAAAGAAAACTACTTTCTTCGTTTCCAGAAGGACTGATGGGCCACTCCACCCGCAAGGGCTTCGGCTTCTGGACTCTGGCCTCTCTGGTCGTGGCCAACATGATCGGGGCCGGGGTCTTCACCACCTCAGGCTTCCTTCTCGATTCGCTCGGTGACCCCCGGCTCGTCCTGCTTGCTTGGTTCGCGGCCGGACTGATCGCGATCTGCGGGGCCCTTAGCTACGGCCAACTCTCGGCACGTCTGCCGGTCTCAGGAGGGGAGTATGCCTACCTCACCCGATCGGGATTTCCTTTTGCCGGATTTGTGGCCGGGTGGGTTTCCCTGCTGGCCGGCTTCAGTGGAGCCATTGCCTACGCCGCGCTGGCGCTGGAGAGCCATCTCCCAGGCGACCTGCCGGAAAAGATCCCCGCCATTCTGGTGGTTGTTCTGGGAGCAGCCCTTCACGGCCGACGTCGCAACCTCGGCGCGGGAGCGCAGACTATCACCGTCGTGCTCAAAATCCTCCTCCTCATCGCGATCATTGTGGTCGGTCTGAAAAGCGCAACTGCGAACGGCTGGCCGGGGCTTTCTTCGGTGAA
>JALQTQ010000095.1 GCA_023263995.1 Akkermansiaceae bacterium
ATTCACCCGAGTCTACCTGGCTGAGCAGATCCACGGCGACCAGATTGCGCTCATCAGAAACGACTCACCCCTTGTTTCCCCAAACGTCGATGCCCTCATCACCCGACACCCCCTGCTCCTCGGCATCCACGTTGCCGACTGCGGGGCCCTCTCCCTCCTCGATCGCCGCACCGGTGCCATCGGACTTCTCCACTCAGGCAAAAAGGGAACCGAACTAAACATCACCACCAAAACCATCGTAGCCCTGACCCACCACTTTGGGACCGCCCCCGCCGACCTCCTTGCCGTTCTCGCTCCCTGCATCCGGCCGCCCCATTACGAAGTCGATTTCGCCGCCACCATGCGTGAACAAGCGCTGGATGCCGGGGTACGGCCAGAAAACTTCCACGACTGCGGCCTCTGCACGGCCTCCAATCTTGGTCGATTCTATTCCTACCGCCTCGAAAAAGGAAACACCGGACGCCACCTCGCCCTCCTTGGACGCCTTCCCTCATGACCAGCCATCCTCCCGCCAAGATCAACCTCTCGCTCACCATCAAGGGACAGCGCGACGACGGATTTCACGAAGTCGAAACGGTGGTCCTCCCCCTGCCCGGACTCACTGACCGACTCACCTTCGAGGAAGACGACTCCTTCTCACTGCACTGCACCACTCCCGGTGTGCCCACCGATGGCCGCAACCTGGTCAGCCGGGCCGTCCTCCTCTTCGAGGAAAAGACCGGCATCCCCTGTCCTTATCGAGTCACCCTAGAAAAAAAAATTCCCCACGGGGCCGGTCTGGGTGGCGGAAGCGCGGATGCCGCCCACGCTCTCCTCATTCTCAACCACTTGACCGCAAGCAAGGTCCCTCTCGAAACGCTTGCCGCCTGGTCCGCCACCATCGGCTCTGACCTCCCACTTTTCCTCTACCAAGCACCCTGCCTTTGCCGGGGGCGCGGGGAAATCATCGAACCGCTCGACCTTTCTTGGAACCGCCCCATCCTCCTTTTCAAACCGTCTTTCGGCATTCCCACCCCCTGGGCCTACTCCCGCTGGAAGGAGTCTCAGGAAATTCTAGGAATATCTTACACCAAACAAAAGAGCAACGGCATCACCCTGGTGAACGATCTCGAGCGACCGGTCTTCGAAAAGCACCGCTTCCTTGCCGAACTGAAGCAGTTCCTCGTCGAGCAACCCGAAAGCGAGGCCGCCCTGATGTCCGGCTCTGGCTCCACCGTGTTTGCGGTCCTGCGCGACGCCAAAGACGCCGAAACCCTCCGGACTCGCACCCTCGCCGAACTCGACCCCACCCTTTGGACCCACCTCTGCCGGTTCCCCTGAGGCGCTGGAGCAGATCACTCCGGCGACTGGCTGTCTCCAGACTGCCACTTGCGGTCAGACATTTTCCCGCTGGAGCAATCCCACGAATGGATCTTGCCCGCACACACTCGCAAAAGCCGCGCTAGATTGACAATCTTCCTCACGCTCAACCCCAGGCCGGGGATCAAGCGAGTGCGGTCAATCGCTTCGTCATCGCAAGCGGTAAGGTTTTCGCCTCTCCTTTCAAAAAGTCCCATTTCCCGGCGATTCCAGAATTGTCGGATGCTCGCCCGCCTTGTTAGCGTCCCCCATCACCACCGTCATGAGCAATAGTATCGAAAGCCATCTTCAGGAAGACCGAGTCTTCAAGCCCTCCCGCGAATTCTCCAAGAACGCCCGCATCAAGAACATGGCGCAATACACGCGCATGTATCAGGAATCGATCGAGAAACCCGGAATCTTCTGGGCCCGAGAAGCCAAAGAGTTGGCCTGGCAAAAGAAATGGACCAAGGTGCTCGACTGGAAGGCCCCTTACGCCAAGTGGTTTTTGGGAGGAAAACTCAATGTCTGTGAGAGCTGCGTTGACCAGCACCTCAAGAACGGTCGTGCCAACAAGGCCGCCCTCATCTGGGAAGGCGAACCGGGGGAAACGCGCACCCTGACCTACCGCCAACTCCACCGCGAAGTCTGCCAATTCGCCAACGTCCTCCTGGCCAAAGGCATCAAGCCCAAGGACCGCGTTATGATCTACATGCCCATGACGCCCGAGGCAGTCATCGCGATGCTTGCTTGCGCCCGCATCGGAGCCGTCCACTCCGTCATCTTTGGGGGCTTTTCTGCCGAATCCATCGTGGACCGACTTGAGGACTGCCAAGCCAAGGCCATGATCACCTCCGACGGTGGATATCGTAGGGGCGGAGTGGTCCCCTTGAAAGAAAACGTCGATGAGGCCCTCAAAAAATACAAGGGTGTGGAAACCGTCATCGTGCATCAACGAATCGGGAATGAAGGTGCCCCGGTCAAGATGAAGCGGGGTCGCGACGTCTGGTGGCACGAGGAAGCTGCGCAGGTTTCCGCCAAACACGAGGCCCAAGCCTTCGACAGTGAACACCCCCTCTTCATTCTCTACACCTCCGGCTCCACCGGCAAACCAAAGGGCATCCTGCACACCTCGGCAGGCTATCTTCTCGGTGCCTACACCACCTGCAAATACATTTTCGACATGCGGGACGACGACGTCTACTGGTGCACTGCCGATGTGGGTTGGATCACCGGTCATTCCTACATTGCCTACGGGCCCCTCGCGAACGGAGTAACCCAAGTAATGTACGAAGGAGCCCCGAATCATCCTGACTTCGGGCGCTTCTGGGACATTGTCGAGAAATACAGCGTGTCCATCTTCTACACCGCCCCTACTGCGATTCGGGCCTTCATCAAGGCCGGAAACGAACTCCCGCAGGCCCGTGATCTCTCCTCACTGCGGCTCCTCGGCACGGTGGGTGAGCCGATCAATCCGGAAGCCTGGATGTGGTATCACACTATCATCGGTGGCGGACGATGCCCCATTGTCGATACCTGGTGGCAGACCGAAACCGGTGCCATCATGATTTCCCCACTGCCCGGATGCACCCCCACCAAACCTGGTACCGCCACCCTGCCCTTCTTCGGAGTCGATGCCGCTATCCTCGACGAGACCGGTGAGGAGTGCGGTCCCAACGAAGGTGGAAAGCTAGTCATCCGCAAGCCTTGGCCATCGATGCTGCGCACGATTTACGGTGACAAGAAGCGCTATCGTGACACTTACTGGAAGGACTACCAAGGCATGTACACGGCGGGGGATGGAGCCCGGACCGACCGCAAGGGAAACTTCTGGATTGTCGGACGCCTCGACGATGTCCTCAACGTCTCCGGCCATCGGCTTGGAACGGCCGAGGTCGAAAGTGCGCTGGTTTCCCACGAAGTTGTGGCCGAAGCCGCAGTCGTGGGCCGACCTCATGAAATCAAAGGGCAGGGAGTGGTGGCTTTTGTCACCCTCAAGGGCTCCACCGCGCCCACCGACGCCCTGAATGGGGAACTCCGCAACCATGTCGGAAAGGTCATTGGTGCGATTGCCAAACCGGATGAAATCTACTTTACTCCGGCAATGCCGAAAACGAGGTCAGGCAAGATCATGCGTCGGCTTCTCAAGGAACTGGTGGCCACCGGGGAAATTTCCGGAAACACCACCACCTTAGAGAACCCGGGAATCGTCGAGGACCTCCGGGCCCAACTGAAGAAAAAATGACGCGAACCCGTTATCTGATCGCCTCCCTCCTGCGGGCTTTTGGGGTTACCCGAAAAAACAAGCGTCTGACCGATGCGGCTTACGAAATGCATTTGATGCAGGATGGAGAGGAGATCTTGGGGGCTTTTTGTTGGCCGCAAACTGAACCGATCGAAGACCTAGAAACCGCCTACTGGAACCTTCGACGACTCGAAAAGGAAAAACAGGAAATCCTCAGCAAAGTTCGGGCAGCGGAGGAGATTCTCGGGGGAGCCCATCAACAGAAGTTCGACGCCATCACCTCGGGCCGCGAAAAAGAAAGCCCCTTCAACGACAGGATCGCGACCCTCAATACCAAAATCAAAGAGCTGACCATCGACCACGACGCTTGCATGTCCCGTGCCCTTGCGATCAAGAAGCGCCATGAGGCTTTCAAGATGAAGTTGCAGGTCCTGCAAAACGAGCCCGGCAACCATGAGCCTGAGATCCAAGAATGCCTCAAAAAGCTGGCTTCTCTCCGCCAGGATTTCACGGACGAGAAACAAGCGCTTGCCACACTCAAGGAAAGGATCGCCGCGACAAAGGAGAAGCTCAAGAATTACCGAGAAAGGGCAAGCAAATCACTCCAAGGCTCGAATGCGAAAACAAGTGAAGCCTACGCCAGGATCAGCGAAGCCAACAAGGACATCAGCAACCACCGAGCCAAACTCGCCCTGATCGAGGATGAACAAGCTGTCCTCTACCGCGAAGTGGGACACTTCCTCAATCTCAACGCCCGGAGACGAGATTGCCAAAACGCCTGTCGTCAACACCGCGCGATTCTGAGTCAAGTCCAACTCCTTTTGGCGTCGGTTCGGCGAAATCGAGCCTTGGCCGGTCAGTGATAGAAAGGACGGAGCGCCAGAGAAAGCCCCCTTTCTCCCCCCGAAACCGGCGCTACGAAAAGACCAAGGGCAGGGCACTCGCCTAATCCGCGATTGGGTTTCTCCCCCTTGCGCCTAGGAAGTCACCCGCATCGGCATCAGGACATAAAGGAAAGCATCCTCGGTCCGGATCACCCCGGGGCTCATCTCATCGATGAGGTCGAGGTGGATTTCCTCCTCCTCGAGATTTTTCAGAGGGGCCATGAGGAACTCCGGATTGAAGGCAATCGAAAAATGGCTTCCTTCATACTTGGCCTCAAGGGTCTCCAGAGCCTCCCCGATGTCAGGGCTATTCGCCATCACCTCGACTTGGTTTTCACCGAAAGTCAGCTTGACCGAATTTGACTTCTCCGAGGAAAGCAAGGCAACCCGTCTTGTTGTCTCAAGCAGCTGCTCGCGATTCAGGGTAAGGCGCTCCTTTGACTCTCCCGGGATCACCTGACGGTAGTTTGGATAGTTACCTTCGATTAACTTGCTGATGATGACACTACTGCCGACTTGGAAGCACACTTGGTTGTCGGCCAATTTGAGGATGAGTTCGCCCTCACCGGTGAGGAGACGCTGGAGTTCCTGAACGGCCTTGGTAGGGACGATAAAGTCAACTTCGTGGCTCGATGGAAACTCAAGCTCATGGTCCACCATGGCAAGACGACGACCGTCAGTGGCCACCAAGGTGAGCTTCCCTTCATTAAAGGAAGTGAAAATGCCATTGAGCACATAACGGGTCTCGTCAGTGGAGATAGCATACGAGGTCTTGCGCAGCCCATTCCGAAAGACCGATTGTGGGATTTTGTATTCCCGCGCATCGCCAAACCCAGCCAAGGGTGGGAATTCTCCGTCAGGCAACCCGATAATCTTGAAAAAACTGGGACCACTGCGGATCGAGGCAATGTCCTTGGAATCCACCGTGATTTCGATCTCGGCCGAAGGGAGTTCGCGGATGATATTGACCAACCTTTTCACCGGTAAGGTGGTGGCACCGGGCTTGGAAACCTCGGCCTTGACGCTACCACTCACCCCGACATCAAGATCCGTGGTGGTCAACCGCAGACCAGTGTCGTTCGCCTCAATCAGGACGTTGGAGAGAATCGGAAGCGTGGTTCGGCCACTGACGACGTGCTGAACCTGTTGCAAGCCGTCTAAAAAGGCATCCTTGGCAATTCTGAACTTCATAGGAGGTCAAACCCGGTCGGGCGTCTGGGAGGAAAACTTGCCCCCCACCCCCGATATTGGCAAGTATTTCCTTAACATTCAGAAACTAATTCCGTCGCTCCAAAGACGCTCTGAGTTTCTCCACTGCCCCGGCCACCTCGGAATCGCGGCCCATCTCGCCCTGAACTTTTTTACAAGCGTGGATTACCGTGCCATGATCCCGCTTCCCGAAGGCCTCACCAATCTCAACAAGCGACAGTCTGGTCAGTTTGCGTGCGAGATACATCGCAATCTGCCGAGGGAAGGCAATGCGGGCCGGCCGTCTCCGGCTCCGCATGTCGGAAAGGATCAGCCCGTAGTAATCGGCCACCGCCTTTTGGATCGCTTCCACCGAGATCAACTGCGTGTTTTCATCCCGCACGAGGTCACCCAAAAGTTGATCCACCTTTTCAATCGACATCGTCTCGGGCGAAAGAAAGCTGTAGCTGGCCACCCGGGTGAGGGCTCCTTCGAGTCGCCGCACGTTGCTTTTTATCTGATTGGCAATGTGAACCACAACGTTGTTCTCAAGGCTCACCTTCCACTGCTCCATCTTGCGCCGCAAGATCGCGACTCGAGTTTCAAATCCCGGCGGTTGAAGTTGCACGGTGAGGCCACTTTCGAATCGGCTCACGAGTCGAGGCTCGAGGTTTTGGATTTCGGGGGCTGGGCGGTCACAGGTCACCAAGACCTGCGTCTGTGAATTAAGCAGGACGTTGAAAGTGTGGAAAAATTCCTCCTGGGTCTTTTCCTTGCCGGCCAAGAATTGAATATCGTCAATCAGCATCACGTCGGCTTGGCGATAGGCCTTCCGGAAGCTGTCAAGATTCCCCTTGCGGACCGCCTCAATGAACTCGTTGGCGAAGTGCTCAGCGGTCAGAAAAACCACCCGAGCCTTGGGATCGGACTCCAACAATTTTTGCGCCACCGCCGACATCAGATGGGTTTTACCGAGACCAGATGCACCATGGATAAACAGGGGATTGAAGCTCCGGCCTTCGCGATGAGCGACCGCCGAACAGGCAGCGTGGGCAAATTGACTATTATCGCCCACCACAAAACTGGCGAAGTCGAGTTCCGGATTGATCCCGAGTCGCTTCAGTCGACGCTCGAAGGCCTCCGGTCGAGTCGACTGCTCGGGCGTGACCACCTTGACCACCCCTTTGCTCCGGGCACTCCGGGCCGCGTGCCGGGGTTCATCCCTAGGCTGGGGAACCGGCTCGCCCTTCACCACCACCTCAGGTGAGCAATGGATCCCCGCACCCTCGGCGAAGGCCGCCCTCAACTCATCCATGTAGTTGGTCTCGATCCAGATCTGGTGCATGTCCGACTGGACCGCCACCACTCCGGGCCTGCCCTCGGGATCGATCAGCTCGGCATTTTTGAACCAGCGAGCGAATGCGTCCCGGCTGATGTATTCGGCGAGCTTGGCCTGAACCAAACTCCAATTCCCGGCTGCTTCAGATTCTCCTTTGTAAGCTTGATCATAAATATCCTCTCCTTCGTGCTGTTGCTTCATGTGTGGTGCCTTTACAGTGTGGTGCTGGACGCTGCCCCGCCGGTGACGCCCTACGCCCGCCGACTCCCCCAAGGTGCCCCGCATGGCGTGCTGTGGAAAAACAAAAAACCTCTAAAAAAAGCCCACCGAAAATGGCCTTTTGTTCCACAAACGATCCACGGTTTTTTTAAAAAAACTCTTTCCGGAATTTTTTTTAAGTCTCCTTAATCACTGTTTCATTTTCGCCCCAATTAGGCCGCAAGCGTAGGTTAAGGCAGCATTCAGCGGGAAGAACCATTCGGACGCCAGCTTGGGCCGAGTATCGATCAAGGAGGCAGCGAAGCCCTGCCACCCGAGGCTTTCCAAGACGATGATGAGTTCTGGTCGAAACCAGGCGACAAGGCCTACCGAGACAAAGGTTCCAGCGACCAGACCACCGGTCGAGATTTTCCACGGCAAGAGGGCGGCCATCAGGACCCCCAAGAGGGGACCGTAGGTATAGGCCACCATTCCAAAGGCCAAACCAATCAGGTCGCTATCTTTGTTCTGGAAATAGACCCACCACAAACCCAGGCCAGCCAGGGTCAACATGCCTCCCCAGAGGCAGACCGCGACCCTCGATTTCCGCACCATTTCCTCTCCGCCCCCTTCCTCCTCCATCCGTGCGCGTCCATAAACGATCGACAAACTGGTCTGGCTCAGGGCGGCCAGGATCGAATCCAAACTGGAAATGGCAGCGGCAAATGCTCCCGCCAGAATCAATCCCCGCAGACCGGTCGGCACTTCGTCCACAATCCAAGACGGGAAGACAAAATTGGCATTCTCGGCAAACTGAGCGGCCAAATCAGCCTCAGGCGGAAACTTCTGATACCAAGCAAACAAGCCCGCTCCGACCGCCAGCATCAACACCGTGATCAAGATCGAAACACTGCTCCAGCACATCGCCTTGCGGGCATCGGAAACCCTCCCGCAACAAAACAACCGCTGGGTATTGAGCTGATCCACTCCAAAAGCCGTGAAGTTCTGAAAAGGCATCGCCAACAACCCGACCCACAAAGTATAGCGGAATCCCGGCTGCTCGAAGACCGAGGAGAGATCGAGCCATCTCATCTTGTCCACTTCCCGCCCCTCAATAACCACCCTGTTCAATTGAACGATCTCGCTCCATCCGATGTGGTAAACCAGAAGGATCAAAGCCAGGAGACCACCGAAGATGAAAAGAACAAACTGCATCACATCCGTCCAGATCACCGTGCGCATTCCCCCCATGAAGGTCCAGACCACGGCAATCACCCCAATCACCACGATGCAGAGCCGAGCATCAAGACCGGTTACCACCTGCAAAATAATGGACGTGACCAGAACCCGGACGCTTTGTCCGAGGATGGAACCGAGGGAAAACAAACCCGTCACCAATCGACGCCCTCCCTCGCCGAGGCGGTTCCCGATAAAATCATAGGGACTGTAAATTTCCTTTTCGTAGTAATGGGGGACCAACCAAAAAGCCACCGCAAAACGGGCGATGATCGAGCCAAGCCCCCATTGGAGGTAAGTCCAGTCCCCCGACATCCCATACACCATGCCGGGAACCCCGATGAAAGTGAGGGCACTGATTTCAGTCGCAATCATCGAGCCACTCACCGACCACCACGGCAAGGTCTTTCCTCCGAGGAAAAAGTCCTTGATGTTGGCCTGCCGCCCGGACATTCGATGACCGAACCAAGTGGTTAACAGCATATAACCGATCACCACTGCCCAGTCCCATCCCGAAAACCCGTCGTTCATCACCACAAAACCTGCCGTCCGGATCGGCTGCTGTCGATCATGGACCATTTTCTTCTTTCTCAGCCGTGATTGCTCTTGTGACCGTGCGACCGTCCGCCTAGCCTCCCGAAACCACGCAAGGAGGAATTCTATCGACGACGAGACTCGCATTGTTGGCATCATCCCGGCCCGCTGGGCCTCCTCCCGCTTCCCCGGAAAACCCCTCCACCCCCTCCTCGGCAAACCCCTCTTACAACATGTCATCGAGAGAGCCGGAGCATGCCAGGAACTCGAGGAATTGATGGTGGCAACTGACGACGAGCGCATCGCTCAACTCTGTGATTCCCTCGGTGTCCGTTTTGTGACCACCCGTCCCGATCATCCTTCGGGAACCGACCGCATTGCCGAGGCCGCTGCGCGGATCGAAAAAGCCACCCATGTGATCAACATTCAAGGCGACGAACCACTTCTCGACCCGGAGCTGGTTGACACCCTCGCCCGTGCTCTCCGTGACGATCCGGACCTCCCCATGATCACCGCTGCCAGCCCTCTCGAGGACCCGGAGCTGATCGCCGACCCCAACATTGTCAAGGTCACCCTGAGTTGTCACGGAAACGCCCTCTATTTTTCTCGCTCGCCCATTCCCTTCAAAAGAACAGCAACCTCGGACTTACCCACCTACCGGCACCTCGGTCTCTATGGATACCGGACCGACTTTCTCCATCATTTCGTCGGACTTCCCCCCTCGCCTCTCGAGCGAGCCGAGGGCCTTGAACAACTACGAGCCCTCGAAAACGGCGCGACCATCCGAGTCCACCTCACCGATCACGATGCCATCGGGCTTGATTCCCCCGATCAAATCCCTCTCATCGAATCCCTCCTGGCCTCATCTCCATGAAATACATCTTCGTCACCGGAGGCGTCGTCTCCTCCCTCGGAAAGGGACTTGCCGCAGCCTCCATCGGAACCCTCCTCGAACACCGAGGTCTCTCAGTCAATCTGCAGAAATTCGACCCTTACCTGAATGTCGACCCGGGCACGATGTCCCCCTACCAGCATGGCGAGGTTTACGTGCTCGACGACGGGGCCGAGACCGACCTCGACCTCGGTCACTACGAACGCTTCACCCACTGCAAGCTTTCTCAGTTGAACAGCCTGAGTTCCGGTCAGATCTTCGAGAGCGTGATCCAAAAAGAACGGGCCGGCAACTACCTTGGTGCCACTGTGCAATTCATTCCCCACGTGACCGACGAAATCAAAAGCCGCCTGCATCAGGCCACCGAACGCACCCCGGAAACCGATGTCATCATCACCGAGATCGGAGGGACGGTAGGTGACATCGAAGGCCACCTGTTCCTCGAAGCCCTGCGGCAGTTTGCCCTCGATGTCGGTCCCGAAAACGTCTGTTTCATCCATGTCACTTTGCTTCCCATGGTCAAGGCCGCCGGGGAGATCAAAACCAAGCCCACCCAACAATCGGTGGCCAAGCTCCGGGAAATCGGAATCCAGCCCGACATCATTATCTGCCGCACCGAACACGATCTCGACGATGACAACCGCCGCAAAATCGCGATGTTCTGCAACGTCCGTAAGGAGAACGTGGTCGCCTTCCGCGATGTCAAACACACCATCTACGAATGCCCCCTCGACCTCCGCAAAGACAAGATCGATCGCCTCGTTGTTGATGCCCTTGGCTTGGAATCGGCCTCGCCCGACCTCTCAAGATGGCAGGGCTTCGTCGACCGACTCGTCCACCCCTCAAAATCGACCTCGATCGCAGTGGTGGGCAAATACATCGAACTCAACGACGCCTACAAGTCGATCTACGAGTCCCTGACCATCGCCGGGGCCGAACACGACACGGCGATCGAGGTCGTGAAGGTTGATGCCGAGGACATCGAGAAAGAAGGGGCCGAGACCGTCATTGGCAAGGTCAACGGAATCCTGGTCCCCGGCGGATTTGGCGAACGAGGCACCGAAGGCAAGATCCTCGCCGCGAAGTATGCGCGCGAAAAGAAGATTCCCTACTTCGGCATCTGCCTCGGCATGCAGATCGCCACGATCGAGTTTGCCCGTAACGTCTGTGGCCTTGCGGGAGCCAACTCCACCGAATTCCAGAAAAACACCCCTCACCCAGTGATCAGCTTGCAGGAAGAACAACAGGGGGTCACCGACATGGGAGCCTCGATGCGCCTGGGCTCTTGCGAGTCCATCCTCTACCCCGGCACCAAGTCATACGAACTCTACCAGAGGACCAATACCATCCACGAGCGGCACCGCCATCGTTGGGAATTCAATCCCGCCTATCGCAAGCAACTGGAAAACTGCGGTCTCATCATTGCCGCCGTCTCCAAAAAGGAAGGCCTGGTGGAAATCATCGAATTCCCCGACCATCCCTTTTTCATCGCAGCCCAGTTCCACCCGGAGTTCAAATCGAAGCCCAATAACCCCCACCCGATCTTTTCGGGCTTTGTGAAGGCCTCGCTCGAGTTTCCGTGAACGCATCCCGCCTCATCGTCGGACTCTCCGGCCCTGTACTGACCACGTCCGAAGTCGGGCTCTTCCGCGACCTCCAGCCCGCCGGCTACATTCTCTTCTCGCGCAACCTCGAATCGCCAGCCCAGGTCAGGGAACTCACCGACTCGCTGGCTTCCCTCTCACTCGATCGTCCCTTCATCGGCATCGACCAAGAAGGGGGAAGAGTTTGGCGAACCCGGGACTTCAGCGCGGCTCCACCCGATGCCGCAACTTTTGCGGCTCGCGGGACCCCGCAAGATATCGCTCGCTTCGGGGCCCTCACCGGCCAGCTCCTCGAACTCCTCGGAATCAACCTGAACTTCGCCCCTGTTCTCGATCTCGACCACCACCCGGGACAGCAAAATGGCCTTCGCGGTCGATGCTGGGGAAAGGATTCCCAGAACGTCATCACCCGGGCCGGCCTTTTCAACCGCTGGATGCGCAAGCAAAACGTGCTCTCATGCGGTAAGCATTTCCCGAGCGGTGGGATCGCGCTCGCCGACCCCCACCACGACCTCCCGGTGGCCGAGATCTCACGCGAGGACCTTCTCCGGGAGGACCTTCTTCCCTACACCGCCCTGATGCCGGAACTCGACGCCATCATGGCCTGCCATCTTCGATTTCCCCGACTCGATGCCGAATACCCGGCCTCCCTCAGCCGCGCCATTCTCACCGGCCTGCTCCGCGACCAGCTCGACTACCGCGGACTCATCCTCACCGACGACCTCGACATGGGAGCCATCGTCAACCACTACGGTCGGGGCGATGACCTCAAGCTGGCGCTCGAAGCCGGAGCCGACATCGCCCTG
>JALQTQ010000096.1 GCA_023263995.1 Akkermansiaceae bacterium
TACGTGGTGGTGGGTAAGAACCCGGAAAAAAACCAATTATTGTTGGGATGGGACGAACCCGAAACGAGGGGGCTTTATGCTGACACCTGTCGGGTGGGCTCACTGTCGTGGATCAACGAGGCGGTGACGTTTGGGCGCGCCGAGGTCCAACCGAGGTATCGTGCCAAGAGCGAGGCGGTTGAGGTCAAGGAATGCGGGGAGGGGAAGCTCGCACTGACCTTTGCCCGACCCCAGCGGGCGCTCACCCCGGGGCAGATTTGCGCCTTTTACGATGGCGGGCGACTGCTGGGCGGTGGTGTTTTCGAGAGCGTCGGATCGCCGGAGGCTCAACCTTCATGAGAAATCGCCCCGTTTCGGGTCGGCAAAGGGCGCTTGGGCAAAGAGGACTGGTCGACCACGCTACCGGCGACGTCGGGTCAATCCGAAAAGGGCAAGGATACCGAGCAGGGCGGTCGAGGGCTCGGGGATCAGGGTGCCATCGAATTGGACTTCGGAGAGACCGTAGAAGTTGTTGTCCCCGCCATGATTGGAATCGATCTCGAATTCGATGAAGCGAGCCAAAAACGGGGTGAAGCTATCGAAGACCTCGCCGCCGTAAGTCGAGAGTCCCGTCGCTTGGGCAAAGTTGGTGATCCCGGGGACACTGGAGCCAAGGCCAGCATCGACTCCGTAGTTGATGGTCACGGCATTGACGCCACGGGAAGTCAGGTTGGGAGAAGGAGCGGCTTCGTTGTAGTTCCAGACTTGAATCTGGTTGATGAGGTAAAGCCCGCCGAGATCGAAGGTGACGCGAGGGTCTGGATCATCCCCTCCAAAGGCGGTTCCCGACGAGAGCCACATGTTGGGCTCGACCACCGTGGTGTGTTGTCCGCCGGACAAGCCACTGCCATTGATGATTGCGTCGTCGGGGCGGTTGAAGGTGCCACCGATTTCGGATGAGGCGGTGACATTAACCGGAGTGATGAGTGCTCCTTTGGCAATCGCCAAGGAGAGACCCAGAAAAATAGCGGTTGGTGTGTGTGGTGCCCTGATGTTCATCGGATCAAGTAACAAACCTATCTTTCGGGTCAGGGTTGACAATGAAAAAGGGTGAACAAAAAAGCCGCCCCGTCCGGGAGCGGCTTTTGAGTAAAATTCGCGTCGGTCGCTGTGATTAGCGTTTCGAGAACTGGAAGCGCTTGCGGGCTCCGGGCTGGCCGGGCTTTTTGCGCTCCTTGGCGCGTGGGTCGCGACGGAGGAGGCCGGCGGCTTTGAGGGCCGGGCGGAGTTCCGGGTCGTGCACGATGAGGGCACGGGCAATAGCCAGCTTGATGGCATCGGCTTGCCCGTGCAGACCACCGCCGCGGCTCACCGCCTTGACGTTGAACTTATTCCGGAGGTTGGAGACCTGAAGGGGCTCGAGAAGCTGGCCTTGCAGGGTCAGGGTGGTGAGGACCTCCTCAAAGGGTTCCTCATTGATCGTGATTTCACCGGTTCCCTCGGTTAGCCAGACGCGGGCAACGGCAGTCTTGCGTCGGCCGGTGGCAGTGTAGGTATCGCTCATGATGGCAGGAAAATTGGAAGTTAGAGGGTGACAGGTTGGGGCTCTTGGGCTTCGTGCGGGTGGCTATCACCGGCGTAGACCTTGAGCTTTTTCATCTGGGCGGCTCCAAGTTTGTTCTTGGGGACCATGCCTTTGACGGCCCACTCGAGAATGAGTTCGGGACGGCGTTGACGGACCTTCGAGGGTGTCTCGATGGTCTGGCCTCCGACGTATCCGGAGTGGCGGGCGTAGATCTTGTGCTGTTCCTTGGACCCGCTGAAGCGGGCGTGTTCGGCATTGATGATGACGACAAAGTCGCCGGTATCAAGGTGAGGCGTGAAGATTGCCTTATGTTTGCCACGGAGAAGCCGGGCAGCTTCAACGGCGACTTTTCCGACGATCTGGTCCTTGGCATCGATGAGATGCCAGGAACGCTCGACGTCAGCGGGTTTTGCTGAAAACGTTTTCATTGGTTTTTGCGGTTTTCTGGGTTCCGTTGGGCGTTCCCGAGGGTCCGGGCGCTTTAGGGGGCGCGAAAACTAGGAGCGGCGGAGCGGGGTGTCAATGGAATTATCGGGAATCTGGGGCTTGCGAAACGGGCGGGATGGAGGCAGAACCTGCGCCGTGCGAGACCTCCTGAAGCAACCTCTCTGGAATGTGCGATCGATGGGGTGCCCCCTGCCGGACACGCCCCACGCTTGCGCCGTTTCGTTGCCGACCTGGGATTCGGTGATCGGGTATGAGGAGGGCCGTGACCGGGTGATCAAAAAGTTGGAGGCCGGTTACCCCCGCTTTTTCATTCATCCCTTGGTAAAGCGCCTTTTTGCCAAGGCCACCGAGGAAATTGCCGAGTCGGGCAAACGGGCCATCGTCTTTCCGCACAAGCGGGCGGCCCAGGGAGCGCAACGATACGTCGAACGCAAGCTGGCGGTTGCGACCCGCATTGCCAGCTATGACGAGGGGATGCAGGCTCTCATCGTTCCGGAGACCGCCATCGGGGTGGCGTTGGAATACTGGCGATTCACCGGTGAGATCGTGAGCACCCGGCAGGCCGAGGACCACCTCAACGAACGGGAACCGGAGGGGTGTTCCACCGTGCTCCTCAAGCAGCAGCTCTCGGAGTTTTCCGGGGCGGCGCTCGATGACCACTTCATCTATGAAAGCGGGATGGCGGGAATCTTTTCGGCCTATCGTGCGGTCATGAATCTTTTTCCGAGCCGGAAGACCCTCCAACTAGAGTTTCCCTACGTTGATTCCCTCAAGGTGCAGGAACGCTTCGGCAACGGGGTGGTCTTTTTGTATGATGCTGTCGGCGAGGATCTTGATTCTGCCATTCGACGGATTCAGGAGGGGGAGTTTGCGGCAGTCTTTTGCGAGGTCCCGAGCAACCCGCTTCTGCGAACGGTCAACCTTCCCCGCATCTCGGAGGCCTGTCGACAGGGTGGGGTGCCCCTGGTGGTGGACGACACCGTGGCGAGCTCGATCAATCTCGAGGTCCTGAAGCATGCCGACCTCGTCACCACCAGCTTGACCAAGTGGATTTCGGGGGTGGGGGATGTCATGGCCGGACTTGTCACCCTGAATGAGCAATCCAACTGGGCCACCGACCTGCGGGCCTTTTTGAAAGAGGACACCGGAGGGGGTTCGCGCCTCTACCGGGGAGATGCCCGGGTGCTCATTTCCAACATGAAGAGCTACCCTGAGCGCATGAGGCGTTCCAACAGCAACGGCGAGCTCGTGGCTGACTACCTGCACGAGCATCCCGCCGTGGGTCGCGTGTGGTATCCCAAATACAACACCGCCCACGAATACCGGCTCATCCGGCGCGCGGACGGAGGGTACGGCGGGCTGGTTTCATTCACTCTGAAGCAACCCCGCAAGATGCCCAGAGTTTACGACGCCCTGGAGCTTTGCAAGGGCCCAAGTCTCGGGACAGAGTTCACCTTGGCGAGCCCCTACACCATGCTGGCGCACTACTACGAGCTCGACTGGGCCGAGGCCTGCGGGGTCTCGCCCAACCTCTTGCGTCTCTCGGTGGGTATTGAAGACGGCGAGGTCATCATCGGGGCTCTGGCAAAGGCTCTGGATCTGGCGTAAGGGCCGATCACACCAACCCGTCTTTTTTCGCCTGTTTCCAGTAGGCATACTCAGAGCGGTTGAAGTCGACGTATTCCGGCGAGAGATCCGACGAGTAGATGTGGTGGGCGGCGTCGCCGAGGCCGAGATCGATGGTGATCTTGAATTCCGGTTTGCTCACGATATTGCGGAGGACTTCCGGGTTCGTCTTGCTCTGGACACCACCGCTACAGGCTTTCTTGGAATCGTAGGAAATGTCGATGAGTTCTTCCCGGATGCTCGCTCCGGAATAACCCACGGCGTGGATGATGCGACCCCAATTCGGGTCGCCGCCGTTCCAAGACGACTTCACGAGGGAAGAATTGGCCACAGCTTGGGCCACCTTACGGGCGTCGGAGGAGTTGCGCGCTCCCTTGACCATGACGGTGACGAACTTCGTGACCCGCTCGCCGTCGCGCACGATGGCTTTGGCGAGCTTATTCATCACGAAGGTGAGGGCGTGACAAAAGTGGGCGCACTCCCGGCTGCCACCCTCGATCAACTTGTTGCCGGCGGCTCCGTTGGCGAGGACAAGGACCGAGTCGTTGGTCGAAGTGTCGCCGTCGATGGTGATGCGATTGAAGGTCTGGTCGACGGCTTCGCGGATGGCGTCGTCGAGGCAAGTCTTGCCAATGTGGGCATCGGTCGTGATGAAGCAAAGCATCGTTGCCATGTTTGGATTGATCATGCCGGCTCCTTTGGCGCAGCCCCCGATACGGATGCGTTTGCCGTGGAGTTCGAGCGAGATTGCGAATTCCTTTTCGTGGGTGTCACTGGTGATGATGGCGCGGGCCACATCATTGCCCTTTTTGCGGTCGAGGGCTGCCACGAGGTCCTGATAGTGCGGTGCAATCCGCATCATGGGCATGGGGAGGCCGATCACGCCGGTGGAGCAGACCGCGACCTGGCGTTGGCGCAGACCGAGGAGGCGGGCGGTCACTTTGGCCATGCTCTTGGCGTCCTGCATCCCGGTGGGACCGGTGCAGGCGTTTGCGTTGCCGCTGTTGCTGATGATGGCTCGGAGGTTTTCGGTGCGGAGGTGGTTTTGGGAAACCCGGACCGGGGCGGCCTTGACCCGGTTCTGGGTAAACATCCCGGCGCTCTGGCAGTCGTGTTTGGAATAAATCAGGGAAAGGTCCAGGCGGTCGGAGGAAGGGTTCTTGATGCCGCAGGAAACGGCGCTCCCGAGGAACCCGCGGGCCGCGCAGACACCGCCTTTCATGCGTTTGTAGGGAAGGTCCATGGGATTGCCGGAGTTGAAGATCAGAGTGAGCGAAGGCCGTCGGTTTCGCGGTGCCCCGCCATCAGGTTGAAACTTTGGAGGGCTTGGCCAGCAGCTCCCTTGCCAAGATTGTCCTCAGTGCTCTGGAGGATGAGACGACCGGTGCGGGGGTCGTGATGCCAGCCGATGTCGAGGTAGTTCGTTCCGGTGACGTGTTTGGTGTCGGGTGAGACGCCCGGCCCGCGGAGGCGGACGAAAGGGGCATTCTCGTATGCCTTTTGGAGGGTGGTGGCGACTCGGTCGTAACTGTCGGTGAGCTTGGCGAAGATGGTGGTGCAGATCCCGGCAGTGACCGGGATGAGGTGGGGGACAAAGGAAATGGTGACCGGATGTCCTGCGGCCTTACCCAGTTCCTGCTCGATTTCGGAAAGGTGACGATGGCGGGGCAGGCCGTAAGAACGCACGCTCTCGTTGACTTCGGCGAAGATCAGGGGAAGGTCGGCCTTGCGACCCGCACCGCTCACCCCGCTCATCGAGGAGACCGCGATGCTGTCCGGCTCGATGAGCTTCTGGCGCAGCAGGGGGAGGAGGGGCAGCATGATGGAGGTCGGGTAGCAGCCGGGGGAGGCGACGAGGCGGGCGGACCGGATGGCTTCGGGATAAACCTCGGGAAGACCGAAAACCGCCTCGTTCAGTAACTCGGGGGCGGGATGCGGGTGGCCGTAAAAGTCGGCGTAGACTGCGGGGTCATCGAGCCGGAAGTCCGCGCTCAGATCGATCACCTTGAGGCCGTGGGCGAGGAGCTCACGGGCAAAGGGAGCTGCCGCGCCGTGGGGCAGGGCAAGGAAGGCGAAGGTTGCTCTGGCGGCCGCCACCGCGGCCATGTCGGGTTCAATGAAAGTGAGTTCCGTCCCGGGGTGGCCTTGGAAGCGGGGAAAGACTTCATCGATCCTCTGTCCGGCGTGGGTGCGCGAGGTCACGGCCACCACCTCGGCACCCGGGTGGCAGAAGATCAGGCGCAACAGTTCGAGGCCGGTGTATCCGCTGGCTCCGACGATGGCAACTTTGGTGGCGGCTGACATGGGTAAGGTTCTTGCGATGTTCAGGTGGGATGGGCAAGCGCGAAAGCGAAGTGATGGCCGCGAACGACGAGGTCTTGCCGTCCGCTACTTTTGTGTACACTTCTTGGGTGTCCGATGAAGGTTCTTTTCCTCCTGTCCATCCTTCTTTGTCCCGTGCTCCTAGCGGGGTCGGAGCTGGGGCGGGTGGTGCTTCCGCTCGGGGAGCCGACGGTGGCGCAGGCCCGGAAGGTCCTCGACGGACTGGCGGCCCTGATTGCGGAGGGAGACGCGCGGACAGTCACCCTCGGGAAGAAGATGGAGCGAAGCGTCCGCCGCATCTTCACGGCGGAGCACAAGGTGCTGGAGGCCAAAAAGAAGGCGGACGAGGAGGAGGAGCGCGCGAAACAACTTGAGATCAATGGCCGACGGTGGCTGCGGCCTAATGTGCATGGACGCAGCAACAAAGTGGCGGCTCAGGCGGCTTTTGAGGAGTCCCGGGCCATTCGTCTTAAGTCGGGCTGGAAACGCGAGGAGCTTTCGCGAGAATGGGCCAACGAAGTCGCCGATTTTGAAAAGATGCTCGGGGACCTGGATTTCTCCAAGGAAGAGCAGGCTCTCCTGGTCCTCGCGGAAACCCTCGTGGCCTTGGTCGAACGAACCCCTTGGGTGGAACGTCCGGAACTTGCTTTCAATGCCCAACGCCTGGCCTTTCTGAAGGAGAGGGTGGCGAACAAGGACCGGTGGATGCTGCTGGGGCGGCCGAGGAGGCCGGTGACTTTGAGCTCGCGTATGACTTTTACCATCGGGTCGGCGACGCCAAGCGCAAGGTTCAAGTTGGGTGCCAGTTGGCGGATAAGCTGGTGGTGGATGGCTTTCCCGGCTCGGCCCTCAATTACCTCGAACGCCTGGGGCAGCAGGAAATGGCCGCGGCTTTGCGCAAGAAGCACCCTAGCATTCCGCCGGAAGCCTACCGCCCCCTTTCGTCGGTTGCCTTGCGGCGAAATGTTGAGCCCACCTGCGTCCGAGTTTTGACGCCCAATGGGTTTCAAAGCGGATTCTTCGTGCGGCCCGGCGGCTATCTTGTCACTTGCAAGTACGGATTGCGGGATAAGAAGGGGGAGAGCCTCGGGCTGAGGGTCGTGCTTGAGGATGGTCGCACTTTTCGGCCCGAGCTGGTGCGGGAGTCGGCGCAGAGCGACCTTGCCCTGCTACGCATCGAGTGCGGTGAGCACGAGTTGCTTCCGGTGGGTGCGCCCGAGGAATTGTCGGCCGGCGTCAAGTTGAGCCTGTTCGGATTTCCGTCGCGTGAGCGCAACGTCCCCGAGGTCTCGGAAGGAACAGTGCTCAAGATAAAAGAGGATTGGCAGGGTCAGCCGGTCTGTCGCTTGGCTCTCGATGGTTCCCCCGGACAGCGTGGGGCCCCGTTGGTCAACTCGCGGGGGCGCGTTCTCGGAATCTTCCTCGGTTCCCAGACCGGAGCAGCCCTCGCGGTTGAGGTGGAGGCCATGGGGAAGTTTTTGGGTCGTTTCTGAACTTGCGCCGAGCAAGGTGCCAGGACCTGAGATCTACCGGCCTGAAATCTTGAGCCAGCTTTCGGCCATTCTTTTGCCGAGCGCGATCACCCCTTTCGTTCCGAAGAGGACCGGACGATGGGAGAGGTCGGCGGTCTTGATGAAGTGAAAGTGGGGATCTTCGGCGGCGAGGGCTTCCAGATCCGGATTGAGATCGTAGAGCTTCTTGTCCCCCGAAATACTCGCGGGGAGCATGGGTTGTTCGGTGAGGACCCAGGGCAGGTGCGGGTGCTCGAGGTCCTTGCGGGTGGCGTTCATGAAGGTTTGAAAGCGCTGCGCATATTCCTTGGCCATCCAGTCGAGCGCCCGATCGTTTTCACCGCAGTGCCAGAACACCGCCCCGATCTCGCATTCGTACCCCTCTTCGATGAGTTCCTGGCGAACCGCCTCGATTCCCTCGATCCAAGCTTGATAGCGGTCACGATACTTTTCCGGGCTCCCCTCCGGAAGCCAGTCGAGCGACTGGGATCCGCTGTCGGTGAATTTGTAGATCGCCAAGATCTCGTCATCCGCCATCGTGGGAATCAGGGCGTGTCCGAAGCTGAGTTCCGGGCCGAAATTGCCGAGGTGATCGACGGGTCCCAAGGGTTGCCATCCATCCGAGTGGGTGACCTTTCCCAAGTGGTATCGGAAGAGGGCGCGCTGGGGGCGGGCAAGGGGGCTGTCCGCGATGTCCGTCAGCCATGCTTCCTCACCTTCCATGTTGCGCTGTCCTCCCAGGACAAAAAGTTTCACCTTTTTGGTTGAAGGCATCTTGAGTTTGGCGGGCTGTGGCCCTGATTCCCCAAACCAGGCCCGGGCGTAGGCTTCGCCGTGTTGCAGTTGTCCCAAGGTGCCGAAGTGGTAGTGCAGGCCGAAGGGGCGTCCGACCTTGAAGGCGAGGTGGGAGGTCGGGACAAAATAGACCCGCGGGTCGGATTCGACGACCTCCATCTGTCCTTTGCGGATGAGAGCCACGTTGGCCCGATTGTCCATGCCCCAGATCCCCTTGGTGCTGATCTCTCCGAGGTAGACCTTCAAATCGGGTAGGCCGAGGTCCTGGCGCAGGCTTGCGATGAAGTGCTTCAGGTTGTCCCCGTATCGCAGTTTGCCCTCGGCATGAAACATGTCGTTTTCACCCTGGTGCCACATCAGGGCCTCGACCTGGTAAGTCACGCCTTCTTGCTTGAGGGCGGCAAGCCGCTCGCGAACGTGCGTCAGGAATCGCTGGTAGAGTTTCTTGCTCTGGTCGTCGCCTCCGTCGGGCGCCCAGTCGTTGATGAGAGTGGTTCCACCCCAGGCATCCTTGATGAGAGCCAGCGGGGTATCCCGGCGTTGCCGAAAGAAACGGGCAAAGGTGATCTCCGGGCCGAAGTTGCCAGCGACGGGTTGCAGGGTGGTCCAGCCACCGGATCGGTGGCTTGCTCCGGTTTGGTAGGAATAACGAACCTCTTTCAGTGGTTCAAAGACCTCGCGGTAAGGTGGGAAGCGTTCGACCTCCGCAGGGTCGGTATCCGCGCCTTCCATGTTGGATTGTCCGGCAAAAAGAAAGACCTTGACCGGCTCGGCGGCCCCGGTGGGGAAGCCCAGAAAGAGAAAAAAAAGGGGAAACAGCACTGGTCGAGGCATGCCGGAAAGGTGGCAGTCTTTGAGAGGGGAGTCGAGCGGGAGAACCCGGCGACTCGGGATTTTTCCTCCCGGGTCTGCCACCCGAGGAGGCACCTCAACGAAAGCAAGGTCGTGCTTGGCAAGCTTCGGTCATCGTCTCGCCACAATTTCTTAAGCAAGGATCTCCCGGATCACCTTGGCCGGTTCCACGCCGGTGAGGCGCATATCGAGCCCTTGGAACTTCTTCGAGAAGCGTTGGTGGTCGATGCCGAGCAGGTGGAGCAGGGTGGCATGGAAGTCGCGGACATGCACGATGTCTTCAACGGCGTGGTAGCCGAGTTCGTCGGTGGCCCCGTGGCTCAGGCCCGGCTTGATGCCTGCGCCCGCCATCCACATCGAGAAGCCCTTGATGTGGTGGTCCCTCCCGGCTCCGCCCTTGCCCTGGAACATCGGGGTCCGTCCGAATTCCCCACCCCAGACCACGAGGGTGTCCTCGAGGAGGCCACGATGTTTGAGGTCGGTGAGAAGGGCCCAGGTCGGCTTGTCGGTGAGACCGCAGCAGGTGTTCATGTACTTTACGAGACCGCCATGGTGGTCCCAGCCGCGATGGTAGAGCTGCACGAATCGGGTGCCTTTCTCGATGAGACGGCGAGCAAGAAGGCAGTTGGAAGCGTAGGACCCATCGCCGGGTCTGGCGCCATAGCGCTCCAAGGTTTCCGCCGATTCCCCGGAGAGGTCGGTGAGTTCGGGAACCGAGGCCTGCATCCGGAAGGCCATCTCGTAGGCGTTGATCCGAGTGGCAATTTCGGGGTCGTCGACGAGGGCATTGCGTTGGGAATCGAGTTGCTGGATCGTCTTGATGAGCGCGCTTTGGTGGCGGCGATCGACGCCTTCCGGATTGCTCACATAGTGGACCGGACTGCCGGTCGAGTTGAATTCCACCCCCTGGAAGCGGGAGGGAAGGAAGCCGGATCCCCACTGGCGCGAGGCGATGGGCTGGGGATTGCGCCCGCCCACCGAGGTCAGGACGACGAAGCCGGGGAGGTCCTCGGATTCCGACCCGAGGCCGTAGTTGATCCACGCGCCCATCGAGGGACGCCCGCTGATGGCGGTCCCGGTGTTCATGAAGGTGTGGGCGGGATCGTGATTGATCTGCTCGGTGACCATGGAACGAATGACTGTGATGTCGTCCGCCATCTTTTGATGCCACGGGAGGAAGTCCGAGATGTATTGTCCGGCCTGGCCGTATTTCTTGAACTTGGTGAGGTGGCCCTGGACCTTGAGGGCCTGTCCCTGCAGCTGGGCGATCGGCTGGCCCTTGGTAAACGACTGGGGCATCGGTTGACCGTTCAGCTTGTCGAGTTGTGGCTTGTAGTCGAAGGTTTCGAGGTGCGACGGTCCCCCGGCCATACAGAGGAAAATGACGCGCTTCGCCTTCGGGGGGTGATGGGGAAAGCCCGGCAGGCCCGAGGATTGTCCGGACAGCCCGTCGGCCCGTAGCAGCTGGGACAGCAGAGCGGTGGAGCCGAAGGCAAGGCCCGAGTTGCCGAGAAAGGTGCGGCGGGAGAGATAGTTTGAGATTTGAGAGGAGGCGAACATGATGAACTCTGAGATTTGAACAGTGAGATTTGAACTTTGAATGGCTTGTCGTCCGGAGGGCTATTTGGTGGGGCGGGATTTCACGGTGGTGATGGAGGCGTTGAGGATGCGCTCAAATTGATCGGTTTCGTCGATCAGAGAATTGAGTGCTTCGGGCTTTTCGACGAGAGGCACGTTTTGAATGAGTTGAAGCCAGCGGTGGGTCTCCCGGAGTTCTTTGAGAGCAACTTTGAGCTTGTGAATAAAGTCCGCATTGGACTCGGCCGACTGAGCTTCGGCATGATGGGCCATTGGCGAAGTCCCAGAGCGGAGGATTTGCTTTGCGATGTGCTGTTGCGCAAAAGTGGGGCCAAGCTTTTCACTGAGTCGAACAACTCGGGTGGCATAGGCCAGCAAGCGTTCTCCAAGATTCCGCGGTGTTTCGGTCCCGTTCATCGTTCGTGTTCAAATCTCGCTGTTCAGAGTTCAATCCCGCGTCGTGGTTTCGGAGAGATTGAGGAGGGCCCGGGTCACCGCGGTCCAGGTGGCGAGAACGACCGGATCCACCTCGCCGGGCGGGGTTTGACCGATGCTGACGAGGGCTTGGGCCGAGGCGGGATTCTTTTTGAAGTCAGCGGCAGCATAGCTGAAGAGCTGCCCGAGGGTCTGTCGTTCGTCCTCGGTGGGGAGGCGATTGAGGGCGAGGGCGAAGGCGTGGTCGAGTCGTGCCCGGTCGTCCGGTTTCGCTTCCCGGAGGATCCGCTCGGCAAAGACGCGGGCCGCTTCCACGAAGGTTGGGTCGTTCAAGAGGTTGAGGGCGGCCACCGGGGTGTTGGACTTCGGCCGTTCGGCGGTGCATTCCTCCCGGCTCGGGGCGTCGAAGGCCTTGAGCATGGGATGGAGGAACTGCCGCTGCCAGTGGATGTAAATGCTGCGGCGGTAAACGCGGTCATCGCGGTCCTGCTGGTATTTTCTCGGCGGGAAATTGAGGTGACGGTAGTAGCCGGTGGGTTGGTAGGGCTTGACCGAGGCTCCGCCAACCTTGCGAACGAGAAGGCCCGAGATGGCGAGGGCGTTGTCGCGGATCATCTCGGCGGGAAGACGGTGGCGGGACTGACGGGCCATTTTCTCGTTGTAGGGATCCTTTTCCCGGAGGTGGGAGGGCACCAGCGAGGACTGGCGGTAGGTCCGTGAGGTGACGAGGGTGCGGATGAGTTTCTTGACGTCCCAGCCGGATTGGTAGAACTCCACCGCGAGACGATCGAGGAGTTCGGGATGGGAGGGCGGCTGCCCCTGACCGCCGAAATCTCCAAGGGAGCGCGAGAGGCCCGTGCCGAAGAAGAGGTAAAAGAAGCGGTTGGCCATCACCCGGGCAGTCAGCCCGCCGGTCCCCTTCTCCGGATCGACCAGCCAGTTGGCGAGATCCAGGCGGTCCTGACGTCCTTCCTTTTTGATTTGAGGAAGAAAATGAG
>JALQTQ010000097.1:0-234 GCA_023263995.1 Akkermansiaceae bacterium
GTCAACGGCGTCTTGGGTAACTCGGTGGTTCTGAGCCGGATCCCCCAGATCAACGTCTTCCAGACCCTCGATGGTGATCCTGCGACAATCCGGGTGGGAGCGACCAACCAGAATGTCGACCTGGGTCCTGGCCGCCAATACATCGGATGTCTCGATGAGATTGCAGTCTACGACACCGCGCTGAGTGCGTCCCAGATCCTGGCTCACTACGAGAACGGAGCGAACTCCCCGGCC
>JALQTQ010000097.1:244-12015 GCA_023263995.1 Akkermansiaceae bacterium
GAAACTTATCCGGAAGCGATCCTGGCGGACAGCCCGCTGGGATACTGGCGTGGCGAGGAAGCCCAGCCGACCGTGGACGACTCTCTGACCGGGCTCTTTGCCCCGGCCAACGGAGGAGCCTTGACCGGTGTGGGACGCATCACTCTGGAAGCAGGGGATTACCCGATCAGCTTCATCTCGCGGGAACGCGGCGGTGGCGAGTATTGCGAAATTTTCGCCAAGCCGGCTGCCAATGAGTCCTTCACCCCGCTGAGCTTCTCGGGATATGAAGGCTTCCCCATCGACAGCCCGCTCACCATTTCCTTCTTCGCGAAGCGCGATGGCTGGGCCGGCAACTGGTCGGCCATGGTCACCAAGCGTGGTGAAGGGGGGCAAGGCTGGCAGGTGCGACGCCGCGGAGGCGAGCAGAAGGTGGTCTTCACCACCCGCGGTCTCGGTAACGACGACCCGACCCAGGGAAGCATCGACACCGTGCCGAACGGAGAATGGCATCACATCGTCGCAGAATACGACGGGGCCGGCGGCAACCGGCGGCTCTGGATCGACGGGGTGCTCGACTATGACATCCCCAGCACCGGCCTGATGAACCCGGCTCCGGGCTTCAACTTCGCCGTCGGGGCCCTCGACAACAATGCCGCTCCCGGGCCGAACCTCGGAAACTTCTTCCAAGGGCAAATGGACAACGTTTGTGTGTTCCATCGCTCCCTGACCGACGAGGAACGCTTTGGCCTGTTGGCTGGCGGTGACCGGGTCGATACCAACACCCCGGGCACCTACACCGTGCGCTATGTTTCGCTCGATCCCTCGGGCAATGCCGATGTGGTCACCCGCGAGGTCATCGTGGAGCCCAACGACGCCCTGCCGGTCATCACCCTGGTGGGTGACGAGGAACTGACGATCGAGGCGACCCTTGATCCCTTCGTGGATCCGGGGGCGACGGTCGCGCAAGGTCCCGATGGCACGAACCCGGGGGCGACCCTCGATGCCAACGAGATCGTGGTGAGCGGCGACTCCGTCGATCCGACCACTCCGGGGGTGTATCGTCTCTTCTACGACTACACCGACGTCGAGAACGGAACGGCCCTGCAGGTTGAGCGTCTCGTCCGCGTGGTGGACACCACCGGACCGGTGATCACCTTGAACGGCCCCGAAACCCTCTTTGTGGTGGAAGGCCAGCCGTTCTTTGACCCTGGCGCCACCGCCAGCGATCTGGTCTCGGGTGACGCCCCGGCCTACGCCTCGGGCTTCCCCGGCCAGACCCTCCTGGGTCGCTGGGCCTTCGATGATCCGGCCAACCCCGGCAAGGATGATTCCGGAAACGGGCGCGACGTTACCCTCGAAAACGGAGCCGTGCTCAGCGAGGTCTCGCCCGCTGTCGGAACGGGCTTCCTCAACACTGCCGGCGGTAATCGCTACGCCACCGTTCTCGGAGGAACGGCTGCCAACGATCTCTTCGAGATGGGTAGCGACAGCTTCACGGTCGCGGCTTGGGTACGGGGATGGCCCGATGGAAACTGGGAACCCTTCGTCTCCAAACGGGGTGAAGGCGGCCAGGGGTGGCAATTGCGGAGACATTCCGGCTCAATCAATGCCACCATCACCACCCGGGGAGCCGGGGCCGATGACAGTCCCGTCGGGGCCCCCTTCCCGCAGGACGGCCAATGGCACCATCTGGTGGGCCGGGTGGACCGCACCACGAACGAGAAGGCGATCTTCGTGGATGGCGTGCAGGTCGGGGACACCGGTTTCCTCAATGGGAACCCGATCACCGATGCCACCGCCCACGCCCTGACCTTCGCGGCCCGGGACAACGGCGGCGGCAGCATCGGCAACTTCTCCAACGTTGATCTGGATGACATCCAGATCTACCGCACCGCCCTCGCCGACAGTGAGATCGCTGATCTGGCCGATCCCAACACCGGGGTGGACTTCTTCCCCAACCTTCTCACGGAAGGGGAATTTGAGATCACCTACAGCGCGACCGACGGGGCTGGCAACACCACCACCCTGACCCGGACGGTGATCGTCACTCCCGGATCGCCCTTCGTGATCACCGGCGTGACCTATCTGGGAGACAACTCGGTGGACCTCACCTGGAATTCCCGTCCCGGTGCTTTCTACTCCGTCTCGGTGTCGACCGACCTCGAGAACTGGACCGAAGTCCTCGACGGATTCCCCTCGCAGGGTGATTCAACCACCTTCAACTACACCGGCGGTCCCGGACTTCCCGATCCGGACAACACCGTCAATCCGCAGCTCTTCCTGAGAGTCTCGGAAGACCAGTAGGAACAAGCAAAGGTCTGATCAAAAACACCGCCTCTCCCGAGTCACCGGGGGAGGCGGTTTTTTCGTGCGCCCGGCGGCGGAGGCGATCCGTTTTCCTATAGTCCGAACTCCTTGAGTTTGGGCTCGATGGCCTCGGCCCAGATTCGGTATCCTTTGTCTTTGGGGTGAAGGGCGTCAGGCATGATCTCTTTCGTCAGGACACCATCCGGGGTGAGGAATTTGTCGGAAAGATCGAGGTAGTGGATGCGTTCGCCGTTGTGCATTGTTGAGATCAGGGAGTTGATTTTCTCGTTGTTTTTGCGAAGGGGATCGTCGGGTTTTGCTCCACGCGGGAAAACTCCCAGAAGAAGTATTTTGGCTTGGGGGCAGCGGGCACGAAGAGTGGAGACGATGCGTTCGATCCCATCGCGGACTTCGGTCGGGTCCTGCTTGCTCTGACCGGTGTTATTGGTCCCGATCATGACCACGGCAGCTTTTGCTTTCCGCTGGTTCTTCAGATTCCCGTTGTTGAGACGCCAGATCACATGTTCGGTCCGGTCACCCGAGATCCCGAGGTTGAGGGCCTTGCGGTTACCGTAGAATTCCTCCCAGACCTCCTTGCCCGGGCCTTCCCAGCCTTGGGTGATGGAGTCGCCGATGAAGAGCAGTTCGTGTGGTCCCGAGGCGGCCTTTTGATTCATCGAGCGATGACGTTTGCTCCACCAGTCGCCCTCCCGCGGGGCTCCGATGATGGCCGAGTGGACGCGGTATTTTTTACGGGCCTCCTCGAGTTCCTTTTTCATCTCGGCGAAGACCTCGGCATAGCCGGGGTCCTCATGGACCGACTTCATTTCCTGCGGATCCTTGACCATGTCGAAGAGCTGGTATTCCTGGGTCTTGGGGACCCAGAAGAGCTTGTGGTCGGCAGTGCGCACGCCGTCGTGGGCCGCAACATTGTGTGTGCGTTCGCCAGAGTAGCGGTAGTAGATGGATTCCCGCCATCCTGCGGGCTTTTCACCGGAAGACCTGAAGATCGGGACGAGCGACTTTCCTTGCATCCCGGTGGGGATTTCCGCGCCCGCGAGATCGAGAAAGGTCGGGCCGTAGTCGATGTTCTGGATCAATGCCTTGGAAACCGATCCAGGTTTGATCTTGCCGGGCCAGCGGACGACAAAGGGCATCATCAGGGATTCCTCGAACATCCAGCGTTTGTCGTACCAACCGTGCTCGCCGAGGTAGAAGCCCTGATCGGACGAGTAAATCACGATCGTGTTCTTCGCCAGGCCGGTGTCGTCGAGGTGTTTGAGAATGCGGGCGATGCCTTCGTCCATTGAGTGGATGACGCGCAGGTAGTCCTTGATGTAGCGCTGGTATTTCCAGCGGGTGATGGCTTTCTGGTCGAGCTTGCCCGCACGCATGTCGGCGATGAACTTCTCGTTTTCATCGTCGTAGGCGGCCCGGTAGATCTTCTTGTCCTCGTCCGAGAGCCGGGCGAACTGGCCGTCGCGACCCTTGCCCTGGAAGTGGCTCGGGAAGAGGTTGGGGCCGTCGAACTTCATGTCGTGGCTCCACGTCATGTGGGAATAGACTCCCATGGCGTGTTCCTTGAGAACCGACGAGCGGTTGGCGTAGTCATCGAAGAGCGTCTCCGGTTCGGGCATGGTGAGGTCATCGAAGAGGTTGAGGTGCCGGAAAGCCGGGGCCCAGTTGCGGTGTGGGGCCTTGTATTGTATCATGGCGAGGAAAGGTTTTTTGGTTTCGGCTGCTTTTTTGAGCCAGGTGATGCCTTTCTCGGTGACCAGGTCGTTGCAGTGGCCTTCAAAACGTTTCCTCGTGTTGTCCATTTGAATGAAATCGGGGTTGTAGTAGGCTCCCTGGCCGGGGAGGACTTCCCAGTAGTCAAAGCCGACCGGATTGGAGTGGAGGTGCCACTTGCCGATCATCGCGGTGGTGTAGCCCGTCTGCCGAAGAAGATCGGGAAAGGTCGTTTGCAGACCGTCGAAGTAGGAGGTTTCATTGTCGATGAATCCATTGAGGTGGGAGTGCTGGCCCGTGAGGATGGACGCCCGGGATGGTCCGCAAATTGCGTTGGTGCAGTAAGAGCGGTCGAAGCGCATGCCTTCCTGGGCGATGCGATCGATCCCCGGAGTGGGGGCGATTTCATCAAAAAGCCCACCTGGATAGCACGAAATGGCATTGGCAGCGTGGTCGTCGGAAAAGAGGAAGAGGATATTCGGGCGGTCGGCGGCAGAAGCTGCAAGGACCAGGGTGGGAATGAGGATGGTCAGGGCTTTCATGGTCAGTTTTAAGGGGCTTTAGGGTTTCCGATTTTTTGAGAAGTGGCTAACTTAAAGAGAGATGTTTTTAGGGGCATACCGGGATACAATGCGGGCGTCTTGGGCGGCCATTTTGGAGGCCTTGAAACGGTCCGGAGGCCTGCCTGTCGCCGATTTGGCTCGCGAGGTGAACATGAGTTACATGGGGGTGAAGCAGCATTGCCTCAAGCTTGTCGAGATGGGATACCTTGAGGAATGGCGATTGCCGAGGAAGAAAAAAGAGGTTGGGCGGCCCGAAAAGCTCTACCGTCTCACTTCCCGATGTGACCCCCTCTTTCCCGAGGCCGGAGTCGATCTCACCCTCGCGGTTTTGCGCGGGGTCCGGCAGATGTTTGGGGATACCGCACCCGAGAAGGTGCTCTTCCGTTATTTCCAGGAACTCCAAGAGCAATGGCAGCCCAAGTTGCGGGCCGTTCAGTCCCTGGTGGAAAAGGCTACCCGTTTGGCGGATCTGCGCGACAAGGCGGGATGGTTCAGCCGTTGTTATCATGATGCGAGCACCGGATTCCGCATTGAGGAATTCCACAACCCTCTGGCGCGCGTCCACGAGGAATACCCCAACGCATTGCGGATGGAAGTGCAGATGATGGAGGCTCTCCTCGGAACCCGGGTGGTGCGGACCGAAGCGCCGGGAGGAAAGGGGAAAAAGCATGTGGTCTACGAGATCGCGACTCTTGAAGTGCGCAAGGATGGCGAACCCGCTCCCACTCTACCGCTGCCGCAAAAGCCCGATCTCCAGCAGGGGAGGTTGTTTTAGGGTGATCGCTTCGGCGGTCTTCGATCGCCGAATTTTTTTTCTCCGCTGTCTCTTTTTCGTGACAAATCTGATGTATTTTGGAAGATCCCAAACCTTGGAAAATTTCGAGTCCTTTTGTCTCAATCTAACAACATGAAAAAACACACCCTCACAGTGCTTTTGGCCGCGGGAGTTGTCAGCCCGGTGGCCGCAAGCGATCTGATCGCGTATTGGTCATTCGATACTTTGGCTGATGGTTACGTCATCGATGAACAGGCCGGCAACGTCGGGCTCCTTTTGAACGGGGCGCAATACACCAACGAAGGAACGGGTCGTTCCGGAGCCGGATCCGACCGGGCCCTTCTTCTGGGGAATAGCGCGCACCGCATGCAGATCACGGATCCCTCCTTCCTGAATCAAGCCGGGGTGGCCGATGCCATCTCCATTTCCTTCTGGCAGAATCTGAGTCAGGTGAGGAATCAATTTACTTTTTGGGCCGATTCGGGCACTCAGACAAGGGCGTTGGCCCTTTCATCTCCTTGGAGCGATAACACCGTCTATTGGGACACTGGTGGCGGAGCGATCGACGGGGTTCATCGCCTCACCGCCTTCCCTGCAGAGACTTGGCTCTCGGAATGGGTGCATGTGGTGGTGACCAAAAATGGGCAAACCAAGAGAATTTACGTAGATGGTGTGGAGCAGAACAGCGGTGTCAACACCGCAAGCCTTCCCACGGACTTCTCCTCCTTTTTTATCGGCAACAACGGCAGCAGCTTTACCGAGGCGCTCAACGGGACCCTCGATGAGTTCGCGATCTTCAGTCGGGAACTCACCCCGGAGGAAGTCACTGAGCTGGCGGGAGGGGCCTCCCCCCTCACCTTGGTGGGTCCTAATGACACTGATAGCGATGGCCTTCCTGATGACTGGGAGCTCCGGGTTGCCGGGGATCTGGTCACTCTGGAATCCGGCGGAGATGCCGACAGCGATAGCATCTTGGATGAGGAAGAATTCGTGGGTGGAACCAACCCGGTCAGGAATGATACCGACGGTGACGGTGCCCTTGATGGTGAGGAAACTCGCACCGGGATCTGGGTCGACAGCGCGGATCGGGGAACGGACCCTTTGCGGGCCGATACCGATGGCGATGGGATTTTGGATGGAGCCGAGACCAACACGGGTGCTTTTGTCGACGGATCGGACACCGGAAGTGATCCGCTTGAAATCGACAGCGATGGTGATGGTTTCGACGATGGTGCCGAGGTGATCTTTGCCTCCTCAAACCCCAATTCCGAGTTTTCCATTCCTCTGCGGCCGGGTCAGTTGGATCTCGTGGCTTACTGGGATTTCAATGACGCGAGTGATCCCACTGCAACCTTTGACAAACTGAAGGGATTCCGTGGTGACCTGAAAGCCGGAACGGTGATTTCTGCCGATGGAGCTGGCCGGACCGAAGCACCGGGTGATCGGGCCCTTGACATGGGAACCGTCGGATCAGTCGGGACCGGAGTGATCGTCGAACAAGCCGGATTTCTCAACCTCGCCGGGCGGCAAGATCAGTTGGCTCTTTCGTTCTGGGTGAATGTCCCGACCTTCCAGCAATCGATGGCTGTTTATGCGAACTCACCCGCCGTCGAGCGAGCTTTCAGTGCTCATGTGACCTGGAGCAACGGGCAGATTTATTGGGACACCAATGGGTGTTGCAATGGTTCAACCCAACGGATCAACGTCGACGGCGGACTAGCCCTCAGCACCTGGACTCATGTCGTTCTTAACAAGAAGGGCGACACCAAGGCCATTTGGGTAAACGGAGTCAAGTTGCTGGAGGGAACCAATACCGACAATCTTCAGCAGACCTTCACCCGCTTCTTCATTGGAACAGATTCCAATAACCTCAATCACGTTGGCCTGATTGATGACATGGCAGTCTATGCTGATGCCCTGAGCGACGAAGAAATTGCTCTGCTGGCCGGGGGAACTGCGCCCGATGATCCATCGCTTGTACCGCCCAGCACCGACACCGACGGAGACGGTATGCAGGATGACTACGAGGATGCCAACGGCTTGAACAAGTTGGTCGATGACCGGTTTGATGATCTCGACAATGATGGCGTGAACAACATCACTGAGTTTCTGAATCAGACCTTCCCGAATGATGACGACTCGGATGACGATACCCTGCTTGATGGAGTGGAAACCAACACCGGAGTGTGGGTCGACGCTGGGGACCGGGGAACCGATCCCTTGAGTCCTGATTCGGACGGTGATGGCCTCAGCGATGCTCTTGAGACCAATACCGGGGTCTTTGTGAGCGCAGTTGACCCCGGGACCAACCCGAATTTGGCCGACTCCGATGGTGACCGTTGGACCGATTTCGATGAAGCCGATTGGCCCACCGATCCTAATGATCGCGAGGTCTTCCCGACCGTGGATCCGGAGGTCACGACCTTGCTGGCTTTCTGGAATTTCAACGACAACACGGATCCGGCGAAGGCGATTGATTCGGTGCGCGGGTTCGAGGCCAACTTTATTGGACTGGATACCGGCTTCAGCGATGACGGGCTGGGGCGCAGCGAGTCTCCCGGAGATCGCGCCATGAACCTTGGCCCCAACGGAGGCAACAACGGAGCTCACGTTGACAATGCCCGCTGGTTTGGTCTGGGCATTCCCCGGCAGCAGGTGATGAGAAACCTTGGCTCATCTGGATTCCCGGGCGACATGAACTTGGGGAGCTCTACCCTCGGGGCCGTCGGAGCACTCGCTGGAGACAGCAATACCGCTCTCACCACCAGTGGGGGCACCACCTCGACCTTCTATGATCCGGCCTTGAATGTGGATGGACCGTGGTCGGCTGAAGTCTGGCTCAAGCCTTCCACTGTCATGGCCCCGGGCCAATTGACTTGCGCCATTGCCAACGGCGACTTTGCCGCTCCGCGACGAGGCTGGTTGATCTACCAGTCGGATACTGGCTGGAACTTCCGGACCTACTACGAGGACGGCTTGTCCACGGCAGTGAACATCACCGGGGACAATGGCGCTCCGCCGGTGGCGGGCCAATGGTATCACTTGGTGGCAACTTGGGACGGCACGGTCGGTAAACTTTACATCGATGGGGTGCTTCGGGCCACCAGTCTTCCCCAAACTTATGTTCCGGGGATTGCCGGTGGGTTCACCGTGGGGGCTCGTTCTGACACTCCCTTCCAGTGGGCTGGGGATGTCGATGAAGTAGCCTTTTACGGTGCTGAGTTGACCGCTGAACAGGTCGCCGAACATTACGATAATGCCCTCAACGCCTCGCCCGCGCAGAGCTACGACTCGTTGATTCTCAGCCGAAATCCCATCGGATACTGGCGGATGACCTCGGATGACCCGGTGCCGGGACCCGATCAGGTTGCCGTTTCCTTCTGGCAGAAACTTGACTCGATCAGCAACAGCAGTGCCTTTTGGGCGTCTTCGGCTTCCAGTGGTGCCAATGTGCGTGGTTTCCAGGCCCACAATCCTTGGAGCGATGGGAATTACTACTTCGACACTGGAGGCACAGCTGCCGACACCCAGCGCCTTTCCGGCTTCTCCGATGTCGTGGCAGGCCAGTGGAATCACTTCGTTTATCAAAAGAGTGGTTCCCGCAAGGAAATCTGGAAAGACGGGGTCCTTGTGCTTTCTGGCGATTTCGCCGCACCGATGGCGGATGATTTTTTCCGCTTGACGATCGGGGCGGAGTATCGTCCCGAAACGAACTCGATCAATGCGACCCGCGGCTTGATGGATGACTTCGCGGTCTTTGGCAACTTCCTCAGCGAGGAAGAGATCGCGCGCTTGGCGGCTGGGGAATCCCCCGAGTCCATCGGCGGCCTACAGTCCGAACTGGTCATCACCGGGATTGCCTTGGCAGGGGATGAGGTTGTTCTGACTTGGAACTCCCGGGAGGGGGCGACCTATGCGGTAGAGAGCAATACAACCTTGAAGCAGGAAGACTGGATTGAGCTTTTCGATGATGTGAACTCGGATGGCGAAACAACTACCCTGCGGATTTCCACTGCCTTCATCCCCAACTTTGGCGATCGCCTCTTCTTCCGTGTGATTGCGAAGTGATTGGGTGACTGATCTTGTCCGTTTTTCACGGCGATCCGGTTCCCGGATCGCCGTTTTTTTTGGTTCAATCTGTTCGTCGTCTGGTCGTTTTCCCATTGCCCTCCTCAGTTGCGTTAAGGGTGAAGGTGGTCGGATTCTGAGTGCTGTCCGGGCATGATAGAGTGATGATGGGGGTCGAGTCCTGTTTCGCGTTGCTAAGGGCTGTTTTGGGATCGATGCTGGCCCCGTGCTGGCGAGCTTGCGACTCCTGAATTTTCGGTGCTTCGAGCAGGTTTCGTTGTCGCTAGCGCCGACGGGAAGGGTCTTTGTGGGAGACAATGCCCAGGGCAAGACGTCCCTGCTGGAGGCGGTTTGTGTGCTGCTGCGGCTGCAATCGCCGCGGGCACGGCAGATCCGTCAGTTAATTCGCGAGGGAAGCGATGGTTTCGGGGTGGCCGGGGAGTGGCGGGAGACCGGATTGCAGGTGAGGGGCGACCGCAAGGGGCTGACCCTGCGGGTCGACGGGGACGAAGTGGCGTCGCGCCGCGACTACCTTTCGGAGAGTGGGGTGGTGGTATGGATGGGAAACGAGGATCTTGACTTGGTACGGGGCGGTGGAGAGAGCCGACGGCGCTTTCTCGACTTTCTCGCGATGCAGGCTGAGACGAATTACCGCCATCATTGGTCGCGCTATCGCAAGGCGCTCGCGATGCGGAATCGCTACCTTAAATCGTATTCCCCGCGTGACGGGGTGGTGATGGCTTACAGTAGGATCTTGATTGAGGACGGGAGCGAGATCATCCGGATTCGACGGGAGCTGTGCGAACGACTGGGCCCGGCGGCGGCGCGCAACCAGGGGGAGATCAGCGGGATGAACGAAGTCTTGGGAGTATCGTACCTGGACCGGTCAAAGGGCGACCTGGAGGCGGCCTTTGCGATGGCCGAGGAAGCTGAGGCGCGACGTGGAGTGACCCTGGTGGGGCCTCATCGCGACGATGTCAAGTTGACCATCGGCGGGCGGGCGGCCCGCGACTACGGGAGCGAAGGGCAGCAGCGCACGGTAGCCTTGGCCTTGAAGTTGGCGCAGGGTGATCTCCTGCGCAGGAGCGGGCGGTCGTTGCCGGTTTACCTGATCGATGACGTTTTCGGCGAGCTGGATCCGGAGCGGCGCAATGCGGTGATGAATCTTCTTCCGGCCGAGGCCCAAAAGATCATCACCACCACCAATCTGGATTGGTGGCAAAAGCGAGACCTTCCTCTGGAGGTCAGTGAAGTGAGGGCGGGGGAGGTGAGAGACGAGATTTGAGCGTCAAGAATGGATCGATGGCGTGTCTTGGGCGCAAGCGGAACGAGGTCAGGAGGACCTCGGCTGAACCCGGGGGGAATGGAGGTCGCAGTGGTGAAGGGGTTCGTGGTCTTTAGAGAGTCCGTAGACTCAGTGCGAGAGCCTCGACCTCCTCGGTTTGGTGGGCGGCGGTTAGGGTCAGGCGGAGGCGGGCGGTGTTTCGGGGAACGGTGGGGTAGCGGATGGCCGGGACAAGAAAGCCCCGTTCGAGAAGGGAGCGCGAGGCTGTAAGCGCACGGGCATTGTTGCCAAGGAGGTGTGGGATGATGGGAGGGGAGGGCGATCTGAGATTTGAGATTTCAGATTTGAAAGTGGCGAGATTGCCTTGGAGTTTGGCCCGGAGGAAGGTGCCGGTGGGGGTGGCGAGGAGCTGGAAGGCGGCGAGGCTGGCGGCGGCCTGGGCGGGTGGCGGAGCAGTGGAGTAGATGAGGGAGCGGGCCTTGTTGATGAGGAGGTCGATCCAGGAGCGGGAGGCCGCGAGGTAACCACCAGCTGAGCCGAGGGCCTTGCCGAGGGTGCCCATTTGGAAGTCGATGCGGGACTGCAGCCCGAGGGCTTCGGCGAGGCCGTGTCCCTTGGGGCCGAGGACCCCGGTGGCGTGGGCTTCGTCGAGAAAGAGAAGAGCTCCGTGCTTGTCCTTGAGCTCGACGATTTCGCGAAGCGGGCAAAGGTCGCCATCCATTGAAAAGACTGACTCGGTGACGATCAAAGTGCGTCCCTTGGCGGTGGTGATAAGCCTTTCGAGCTTGTTGAGGTCATTGTGCGGGAAGATGCGGAGTGTGGCACTGGAGAAACGGGCGGCATCGATGAGGCAGGCGTGGCAAAGTTTGTCGAGGATCACGGTGTCGCCCTTCCCGACGAGGGCGGGAAGGGTGCCGGTGGCGGTGGCGAAGCCGTTGGCGAAAGTGAGGGCCGCTTCCGTTTTTTTGGCCGAAGCGATGACCTCTTCAAGTTGGTGAAAGAGGTCGAGTGATCCCGAGATCAGGCGTGAGGCCGTCGAGCCGGTTCCGTAGTCGCGGGT
>JALQTQ010000098.1 GCA_023263995.1 Akkermansiaceae bacterium
CCCGGCCACCAAGGCCACGATTCGCAATCTGACCAACCCTCACCTCCCAGCCGGGGACCAAAAGCGCCAGTTCGACCTCCTCCAGGAACTCAACCGACAGCAAGCCCGCCCCAAACACGACGGCAATCTAGAGGCTGCCATCGAATCATTCGAGCTTGCTTTCCGCATGCAAATGAATGCGCCCGATGTCCTCGATCTCTCCGCCGAGTCGGAGGCGACCAAATCGATGTATGGCATCGGGGAAAAGGAAACCGACGATTACGGCCGCCAGTGTCTCATGGCGCGCCGCCTCGCCGAGCGCGGAGTCCGGTTTATCCAGGTCAATTACTCCGACGAATCGGTCAATCCACGCTGGGATCAGCACTCCAACATGCCCAAGCACAAGGTCCATGCGCAGGCCACCGACAAACCGGTGGCCGGACTCCTCCAAGATCTCAAACAACGGGGGCTGCTCGAAGACACTCTGGTCTGGTGGGGTGGCGAGTTCGGGCGCACGCCTTTTTCGCAGGGAAAGGACGGACGTGACCACAACCCGCGCGGCTTCACCACCTGGCTGGCCGGAGGCGGCACCAAAGCCGGATACGCCCATGGAAGCACCGACGAGGTGGGCGACACCGCCGTTACCGGACGGGTCCACATGCACGACCTCCACGCCACCATCCTCCACCTCCTCGGTCTCGATCACGAGAAGCTCACCTACAAATACGCCGGGCGCGACTTCCGCCTCACCGACGTCGCGGGGCGCGTGGAAAAGGCCGTCTTGGCCTGAGGTCCGCCGCAGTCTGGTCCAGCCGGAATTTTCACTACCAATCCCCCCGAGCGATGGTAGGGATTGGCTCATGCCAGAAGTTCGATCAACCTTTCAGTTGGAGTCCGGGGATCAAATGCCCGCGTTTCAGTTGCCCGATGCCCACGGCAAGGTGCACTCGTCGGCCGATTGCCTCGGTGAGAAGGGCCTGCTCGTGGTCTTCGCCTGTAACCATTGCCCCTTCGTGGTCCACCTCGCCCGGGAACTCGGGGAAAAAGCCCGGGAATGGGGGAAACGAGGCGTAACGACGGTGGCCATCACTTCCAACGACCTCGAAAACTACCCCCAGGACGGCCCCGAACCCATGATCGAGTTCGCAAGAGACTACCAGTGGGAATTCCCCTACCTCATCGATGAGTCCCAGCAGGTGGCCCTGTCATACGGCGCGGCCTGCACTCCCGACTTCTTCCTCTTTGACGGCAAGGGCCAACTTTTCTACGCGGGCCAGTTCGATGAAACCCGGCCCAGTTCCGGCAAGGCACCCACCGGCAAGGACCTTGAGGCCGCCGTCACCGCCCTTGTTGAAGGAGAGCCCGCCCCGGAAGGGATCCCTGCCAGCGGCTGCAGCATCAAATGGAAAGCCGCCAACCAACCGCAGTGGTGGAATGCCGGTTAGCGCGATTGCCCCTCCCATTCCGACAAGCTGGTCGGCATTCCTTTTGCAGAGAATCAGTCTCTCGCACCGTAGCGGATTGGCATGATCTTCCCCCTCCTCCTCAGCCTGCTCTCCCTCGTGGTGACTCACGCCGCGGCTAAAGACAGCTTCACCCCCTACACCGAGGAGACCGTCCCGCGCTCGGTGACGGATTTGTGGCAGAACCTTGATCCCCGCGCCGAGCCCCTCGACCTCGAAGTGGTCCGGGAATGGGTCGAGAACGGAGTGACCACGCGATACCTCCTCTACACCGTTTGCACCCACGGCGGCGAGCCCTGCCGGGTAGCCGCCTTCTATTCCTTTCCCACCGGAGCGAAAAATGCTCCCGCCCTGGTCTGGGCGCACGGGGGCGGACAACGAGCCGAGCGCAAACGCGGGATCTACTTTGCCCAACGAGGCTATGCCACGCTCGATTACAACTGGGGCGGCCGTGAGATGGTCGAGGGCATCACGAAAAACACCCACTGGGGAAAACTCGATCCCTCGCAAGGGCCGCGCTTCTATCCCGGCGCGCTGCGCCCTCACGTGAAACTCAATCATCAACCCGACGAGCACACCATCGACCCGGTAGTTTCTCCGCGGAATGGCAATTGGTTCCTCCTCGCTCTGGCCGGCCGTCGCGCCATCACCCTCCTCGAGCAACAAGCCGAGGTCGACCCTGAACGCATCGGGTTCACCGGCTATTCCATGGGGGGCAACATCACCGCTTACTGCGCCATCGACGCGCGCCTCAAGGCGGTGGCCCCAATGGTCGGCGGCACCGGCCATCTCACCGTCGATTTCCCCGGGCTCCCGGGCACGTCACGCGCGAGGCAATTCCGCGACCCAGCGCAATTTGCAGCCACCATGGACCCCGCCGCCTACTGGCCCCTGGTCCGCTGCCCGGTTCTCTTCCTCAACGCCACCAACGATTTCCACGGGATCTTCGACTGGTCATTCCGCTGCCTCGATTCCCTGCCCCACGATCACTGGCGCGCAAGCTACGCCCTTCATTACAACCACTCGCTACGCTCGGAACAATACGCCGCGCTCAATGTCTTCTTTGACCGACACCTGATGGCAAAAGGCCGCGGGCTGCCCGATCCGGCGAAAGCGAAGCTCGAGCCCCTTGCGGAGGCAGACCTCGCCAAATTCACCGTAATCCCGGACCCCTCACGATCCGACGAATTGGTCAGAATGGAAATTCTTTACTCTCACGATCCCAACCCCCGCACCCGACACTGGATCACCGCAAAGGTTTCGCCACCAACGGCCTCCCGGGAAGTCACTCTCCCCCGCCAAACCGGACTCCCCCTGCTGGCTTTTGCCAACCTGACCTACCGCCTTCCAGCTCCCGAGGAAACCTTGGAGGATCATACAACGTCGGCCGATGTCTACACCGTGACCTCCGAAATGGCTTCGGCGATGCCCACCCACATCGAGGTCGGAAAGCTTCGCGAAAAGGCCGTCGACAAACCCGTTTTCCATGACTTTCGCCAATCGGGGGATCGGGGCTGGGGGTCCTCATCAGGTCGACGGGGATTGCGGACTTACCGTTTCCAGGATCCTACCCGGGCCACTCCGGCTCCCGACCGACGCCTGGTACTTCGCTTGCAGCAAGCCCAACCGGAACCTCTGACGGTGCGGATGCGCCTGAGCCGCCATGAATGGCTCACCCCGGGAATGCCAGCATCCTCCTCGGTCGCCAGCAAGTCCCTCCGGCCCGGAGAAAGCGAGGTCTCTTTCACCCCCGCCGATTTCAAAGGGCAAGGCAGCCCAGACTCCGGGACACCCGGACAGGATTGGGAAAACATCACCTTCCTGGAACTGGAGATCAGCGAGCCTCAAAAACACGGCCGCCCGATCGACCTCACCCGCCCCGCCAACCGCCTCTTCCTGCGCGACCTGATCTGGGAGTGATTCCGGCCCAAGCCTGACCGTCGGCGCTGCCCGGTCCCGCCACGGTCGATGTCGTTGAGGGATCGATGAATCGTCCGGTCGCTGACTCCCGCTTGCCAGAACGTCCTTTTCCTTTCAATTTGCGGGATGGCCAATCTCAATGTCCTCGGCGGCAAACTCGTCCCCTGCTCGCTCCACCCTCTGACGGGATTCTTCCGTGATGGTTGTTGCCGGACCGGAGCCGGAGATCAGGGGCTGCACTGCGTGTGCGCCGAAGTGACCGCAGAGTTCCTGGCATTCAGCAAGAGCCGCGGGAACGATCTCAGCACCCCGCGACCGGAATTTGCTTTTCCCGGTTTGAAGCCCGGAGATTCTTGGTGCCTCTGTGTCTCCCGCTGGAAGGAGGCCTTTGATCACGGGTGCGCGCCCAAAGTCCACCTTGAAGCCACCTCGGTAGTGGCCCTTGAGTTTGTCGAACTCAATGACCTCAAAAAACACGCTCTCTGAAAAAACGAGCGGCAGGGCCCCGCTCAGCCGCCGCTCCGTCGGTTGATCTCAAGCAAGGCACTGTCCACCAAACCAAGCGCGGTCGTTACGCTGTCATCGACAAAAAACAGAGCCCACGCCTCCTTGCCCTCTTGCTCCTCTCGCACCGGGTAACCCACGAGATCCAAAAGCTGAAAGGTACGCGGCTCAAGGTTGTCGATCTCGACCGCATAGACCAACGACGGCTGATTGCCGTCATCGGGGTCGTTGATCTCAATCAGAAGACGGAAAGGCGTCGAGGTTTCAGGATCAGCCGGGAGGATGTAGTCGGCCGGATCAAAGGACCCGTTGGGAGTGGGACTCGAGACCGCATCCACTTCCGGGTCCTTTTCTGCCTCGGCCTTCGCCTTGGCCCAACCGTCCCGCTTGAACTGCCAGTAAGGCAGATCGTCCTCCCCGCTTTCCGGGGCCCGCAGGGTCTTGATGTGATACCCCCCCTGGTTCTCAAGCCAGATCGCCACGCGGGGTGGTGCTTCCACCTCATAAGAAGGCCCCGCCATCAGGGTGAGCTTCAGACGGTAATCATCCGAGGGATGATAGTGATAGACCATCCCCTCGCCGGTTGCCTCGAAGCGATCAAGGGCCGGACCGAGATTCCGGCTCAAGGCCAGCACCCCTTTGACCGGGGACGGCTGCAGGTAGAAAAGAACACTCAGCCCAACCGAAACCAAGGTCACCAGCCAGACCACCCGACTCTTCAAGTAGGTCTTGAGATTCCGTCCGTTGTTGGTCACGTGAGCCACCACGAAGACGAGGAAGACGAAGCCCATCAGGGAATGAAGCCCTACCAGCCTGATCGAGAAGGGCCGGAAGAAGGCCAGCACGCCACTCCCCGCCATCACCAGGAAGGTGAGGGCCACCAAAAGGGAAACTGCCCTGCGGCGCGAGCCTTTGGAAAAAACTCGTACCATCTTCTAACCCAGTCCCGGGACGATGGCTCCGTGTTCTTTCAAGAGGGCATGAATCTCCGGCAACGGCACCGAAAGCGGAGTCGTGCCGCTCCGGGCCGCCAGGGCCGCTGCTGCTGCCGCGGCCTGCCCCATGCCCATGCAACTGGCCTGCACCCGGAGACCGGAGTTGGCAAGACGATCACTCGAGACACACCGTCCGGCGACAATGACATTCGTACTTCCCTTGGGCACCAGCGCACCGAGCGGCACGGTCGGCACGACTCCCGGCTTCAGCGGACTGGGTTTCACCCCGTTGCGAGTGTGTAGGTCGACCGGATAGAAGGCATTGCTCACCGCATCGTCGAACAAACGACCGCTCCGGTAATCATTCACGGTAATCACGGTTTCCCCGACAATGCGGAAACTTTCACGGAAACCGGTCTCGGGTTGCAGATGCATGAGACGCTTCTTCTCCTTGCGCAGCTTGTCCAGCACGGCCCGCCGCCCGGTGAGGTTGGCGCGGGTCACCGTCCTTGAATTGCTGGAGTCGGCCCCGTGCACATAAAGCTGATGGAGTTGCTTGCGACCCGGCTCGGCATTCCCTCCCAGCTGGAACAACATCGAACCGGGCTGGGTTTCCTCCTCCCGCATCCGCTCCAATCCCATCATCCCGACCACCTCCGCCCCGCCGGTGGCATCGATGATCTGTTTGCAAAGCACCCGACGATGGGTGCCGAATCCGACGCAGTCGACCTGCCAACCGGTCTTGGTCCGGGCAACCGACATCGGAAACTCGTGGTAGGCGATCTTCACCCCGGCCTGTTCGCATTTCTCCTCGGCCAGGATGGCGTAGACGAACTGATTGACGTTCACCTGATTCTGCCAGTGCCGTTGCGGCACCTTGCGGAAATCGGGCAGGGTGCCCCCGTCCAATTCGACCGCTTCCCGGACCAGTTCCCAGCCGATGCCGGCAATGACCTGCTTGCCCCAGGCATCGAAAAGGCCGGGATAGGCCACTCCCCCGGTGGTGGTGGTGCCACCCAGTTGGGCTCCCCGCTCCACCAGCAAGGTCCGGGCCCCCGCTCGCCCGGCCTGGATGGCTGCGATGTTTCCCGCGGTCCCGCCGCCAACGACCAAGACGTCCACCTCCTCGATCAACGTGGGCTCGGCAGCGCCTGGCTCGGGAGCCGCCGTCACTTCGGAAGTCGAAGCCAACCCCACCCCCAGAACCGAGGTTCCCAAGAAAGACTTCTGGAGAAACTCCCGCCGCCCGGCATAGTCGCGTTCATTGTTCTGCACATCAGGTTTTCTGACAAATCACTGCAAGAGCGACAAGCGAGATTCCCCACTCGCCATCCTAGGTTCGATGAGGAAGGTGAGGCTCCCTCGTCGAGGTCTCGGACTCACTGCCCTTTCCGTGGCAAGGCCGGCTTCCGAAAAGCGGGATCACCGGCATCAACGGGTAGCCTACCGTTCCAGTGGTGCACCATGCGGTCAAGGCGGGCCACCAGATCCGGATGTGATTCGACCAAATTCCGGGACTCCGATGGATCATCGCGCAAGTGGTAGAGTTGCGGAGCAGAACCATCAAAATTCACGAGATACTTCCAATCCCCTTCTCGAACTGCAAGATCCGGATTGTCTTCGTCGAAGCCATGCCCGAAGCCAGGACGGTCGGGAGGACGCCTCCAGAAGACCGGAGCCTCGCGCGAAGCCCGCGATTCTCCAACGAGAACCCCGGAGAGGTCCTCGCCGTCCAGTTCTTCCGACGGCACCAATCCGGCCAGGGCATAAAGCGAACGATTCAGATCCAGCGCACAAAACACCGATCGCTCATTGACCGTCCCGAGGGAGCCCGGTTTCATCAACCCTGGAGTCCAAACGATCAGGGGAGAGCGGATGCCCCCTTCATAGAGCCAGGTCTTGGCGCCCCGGAAAGGCTCCGACCTTCCGGCTCCCGGTTCGTGGCCGTTGTCGGAACACACCATGATCACGGTGTTGTTCCGCAATTCGGGATCATCCCTCACCTTGTCAAAGAGGCGCCCCAGTTGTTCATCCATGGAGTCCAGAACACCCTCGTAAAGAGCTCGCCGGTCCCCCCCCCATTTGTCGAGTGGTGGCCAGAACGGGCTATGAACGTCGTCCGGCCACAGGTTGAGATAAAATGGTTTCTTCTGCTCCCGGGCGTCGTCGATGAAATCAAGGGCAGCCGAAACAAAGCCCGAAGTGATTTCAGACCGCTGCATCCATTTGGCCCCCTTGCCCAGTCGCTCGGCATCAGCCCAGATCCGCCCCTCGACCGGCTTGCCGCCATCCGGGTTGGGCTTGAGGGTCAGAGGAAGCAATTTTGGCCCCATACCCTCGAAGTTGGTCAAACTCCGATCAAAACCATACTTCAAGATTGGCGGGGCATCAGCGACGTCGCGCTGCCCGCCCATGTGCCATTTGCCAAAATGCCCGGTGGCATAACCGAATTCCTGCAGACGTCGCGCCAAGACCGGCGCGGCCGGATCGAGCCATTGGGCCAGGCCCCGTTGCCGGTTGGCCTGGCGGCTGGCCAGATACGACGAGATCCGCCAGCGGAAGGGATACTGCCCGGTGGTCAGGGCCACCCGGGAGGGAGAGCAGATCGGGGAGTTGACGTAAAAATGGGTGAATCTCATTCCTTCCGCCGCGAGCCGATCGACATTCTCGGTTTTGACCGCCCCCCCGAAGCAGGAGAAATCGGAAAAGCCCATGTCATCGATGAAGACCATGATGAAGTTGGGGCGCTTGCGCCGATCCCGATGGTCGAGGGCCCGTTTGATTTCCTGCGCGACGGCCTGGCCCACAACCTCCTGCTGCGGACGATGCCAGAAATGAACATCGGTGCCCTTGGTCCAGTCCGCAAACTCAGGACGGGTGGCGGCCGCCTCCCGGACTGCGGCATTGAGATCATTGATGAGAATGTCCGGATGACGCTTGACGACCTCCAGGGCAGCCTTGTTGAAGACAAGGTCCTCGTCCTTGCGGCGCCCCATCGTCACCCCGTCCCAGGTCCCCACCGAGTTATTGGGCACCGGGGTGGTGGAGCACCACATCAGGGTGGCTCCCGTCCTTTTCAGAATGGCAATTTCTTTTTCGAGGTTCTCCTGATACTGCTCGATGGAAATTTGATATTTACCGTACTTTTTCGTTTTCTTGTCGTAAAGCTGCTTGAGGTCGTGAAGCCCGTGATTGAACTGGATGAGGTCCCAATGCAGGCCCTTCTCGCGGTAGTTCCCGAGCCAGAGTTCCATGCAGGAGACCCCGCGATCCGAGGGACCGGCATTGCCGTCGACCCGATAATAGTTGGCCACGTCCTTCAACTCCGCCTTGGCCACTTCGTGATAATTCATGCTGATGGAATCCCCCACCACAAGGACTCTCGGAAGATCCGGGTCATCGATGGTCCGCGGATCCACTATGGGAAAGAGCTCAAGGCGTGAGGCCTGCAGGCTTCCCTCTTGATCCTTCGCCCAGACCCGCACTTGCCAAAACCCGGTCGACAACATCTCAGCCTTTCCCGAGGTCACCACCTCAACCGCCCCGTTCGGCCCCGGCAGGGAGACGGGAATGGACCGACCATCAAACCCGACCATCCCCTTGCGATGCCGGGCATCAGTGAAATCGGGAGTCAACCAGGTTAGGAGCGAGGTATGGTCCTCCGACCATCCTTCCCCCGGATGTCCTTCCGGATAAACCCGAACCAAGCGGGTCCGGAACACTTCCCCCTTTTCGATGGCAGCCCTCGACTTCTCGTTCAGCCCGGAGAACCGGGCCTTCACCTGGCTCCCGATCCCTTCGAGGCTTCGCTGGGGTTTCACCACCACGACCTCGGTGTCCTCATTCCAGACCACCGTCACCCGCGAACTGCCTTCCTTGGTTTTGGGATCAATTTCGTTCTCCTTGAGCAGGACAAAGCTCTTCGTCTCGGCCTCCACCTGAAACACCTTCCCGCTCACCTCGTCGAGGTCACGCCCCGGCAAGGAGGGGAGCAGGATGCCGAATAAACTCGCCGCATGGATCAGAAGCCGAAGTGTCATGTCACCGTTCCTACGTTGCCCGGTCCGTCATTCCAGAAAAAACCCCTTCCAGAGTGGCCGCCATGCCCCCAAAGTTGGGCCGATTTCCCGCCGTGAAAACCTGCCTTTCTCAAACCGACAACACCGACATCCGCCTCACCGGCCGCCGTCAAGTCCTCGGCCTGCTTGGTGCCTCGGCCCTCGCCGCCCCCCGGGCTCAAGCGGCCGGCCCCACCAAAATCAAGCAGGTGGTGGCCGCCTGGCCCTTCTTCACCGGTGCCGGATGGTCGCCCGCCGATCTCATCCGGCACGCCCGGGATCTCGGCCTGGCTGGCGTGGAGCTCTTTCCGGTCGAACACTGGCCCCTGCTCAAGGGCACCGGCCTGGTCTGCGCCGCCACCAAGTCCCACACCTTCGTCCGGGGCATGAACAACAAGGGCCACCACCCGGAATGCTTCAAGGCCCTCACCGACGCCATCGAAGCCACCAGCGCACACGGGTTTCCCAACGTGATGACTTTCACCGGACTCGGCGACACCTCGGACCACCCGAACGGTTCGGTGGTGGCCCCTGAAGAGGGACGACGCAACTGCATCGAGGGATACAAGAAGATGGCCGCGCTTGCCGAGAAGCACAAGGTCACCCTGGTCCTCGAACCCCTCAACTCCCGGGTCGACGAACACATGATGGGCCATCCCGGCTATCAAGGCGATCACCTCGACGAATGCCTCGACATCGTCCGCGCGGTCTCCTCGCCCGGCCTCAAGGTGCTCTTCGACGCCTATCATATCCAGATCATGGACGGTGACCTTGTTCGTCGGATCAGGAAACACCACGAGTTCATCGGACACGTCCAGGTCGCCGGAAACCCCGGCCGCGGGGTCATCGACGACACCCAAGAAATCAACTACCGCGCCGTGATGAAAGCCTTCCAGGAGGTCAACTACGCTGGCTACGTCGGACACGAATGGCTCCCGCGCGGCAACGCCCTCGAGGAACTCCGCAAGGCGGTCGCCATCTGCAACGTCTAATCCCCCTCTCCCATGAAATCACTCCTCGCGACTTTTCTCCTTCTCACGATGCCGGGCCTGGCTTCTTCGGTCGACGGCTCCAAACCCAATATCGTTTTCATTCTTTCGGACGATATGGGCTGGAACGAGCCGTCCTTCAACGGCGGCCGAGCGGAGCTCACCCCGCATCTCGACAGGTTGCGCCGCGAAGGAGTCAGCCTCACCCAGTTTTACGTCCATGCCGTGTGCGCGCCCACCCGGGCCGCTTTCCTGACCGGACGTTATGCCTTCCGCACCTGGAGCGACTGGCGGTCCGAGGATTTCGGCAAGCCGAGCTACCTCGCCAAACTCGGCATGACCCTTGCCAGAAATCAAGCCGGAGAGGAGACCCGGAGAATCCACGGACTGGCCAGCGAAGAGCGCACCGTCGCCGAGGTCCTCGCCGAAGCCGGCTATTTCACCTCAATCTGCGGGAAGTGGCACTGCGGCGAATGGCTTCCCGGCCAACTCCCGATGGGGCAGGGCTTCCACCATCAATACGGCCACTACGGATGGGGCATCGATTACCACAACAAAACCATCCCCCACAATGCCCCCGCCCGCTTTGCGGTCTACGACTGGCACCGCAATCAGAAGCCGATCCTCGAGCCGGGATACAGCACCGACCTCATCGCCGAGGAAGCGGCGCGGGTCATCGCCCGCCATCGCATGAAAAGCTCCCCGGAAGGCAAGCCCCGGCCCTTCTTCATGTATGTCGCCTTCAACGCCATTCACGGTCCGCTTGAGGAGATCCCGAGATACGAGGATCAATTCGGCAAACGCCACGCTGCCCTGAAGTGTCTCGACGATGCCGTCGGCAGGATCACCCAGGCCCTCGAGACCTGCGGCTATGCGGACGACACCCTCCTCATCTTCGCCAACGACAACGGAGGACTCCGCGAAGAGATGAACGCACCCTACCGCGGCACCAAGAACACCAACTACGAAGGCGGCGTCCGAGTCCCCTGCATCATGCGGTGGCCCGGACGGATCGCACCCGGCACCACGAACGACGCCCTCATGCACGTTACTGATCTCTTCAACACTTTTGCCACCCTCGCCGGCGGATCGCTGAAACAGGAACGTCCTCTCGATGGCAAAAACATGACTGGGGTGATTTTCGACGGAGCCGAGAGCCCCCGAACGGAGATTGTGTTCGAGGTCTCGGGAAGCGTGCGCCCGCCCACCATCCGACGCGGCAACTTCAAACTCATCGGCAAGGAACTTTACGACATCATCAACGACCCCTCCGAAAAGACAGACCTCGCCCAAGAGCAGCCGGAACTGGTCCAAGAACTCAGCGCCCGTCTCACGCAGGTCGGTCGGGAACGTCCCCCGCTCACCGGAATGGACCGCCTCATGACCCCCGCTCTTCCCTGGGTCTATGGACAGGAGGAAAATGGGAAGGCTCCGGCCTGGGTCAAGGAAATGGTGGGCAAGGTCCGCGCCACTCAACCCACGGAATGGGCCCCCGGAACCACCCCATGGCCACAAGCCCCCAAGGACGGCAAGATCCTCTACACCGGAGACGGCCGCTGAATCGCGGAACCTCCCCGGACTCTCTCAGGACGAGCCGTTCACAAGCGTGCCTCATTCTGCCATCACCCGCATCCTCAGGAAGATCGCCACAGGCGATCCCGATACCCTGGCGTTGGCATGCGTGAACGATCCCACCTCGCGGGCGGAAACCAACACGGCCTCCCCGTTTCCCGGACCATCCGCCCCGTCGGCCTCATACCAATTCAAAAGATCAGGCGACCATTGGTAGCTCCCGCGCACGCCTGCCGGTGGATTCACATTGCGGGGATGCACCAGGGTGGTGGTGAGGCCGTCCGAGCGGAGGTCAAAAAGCGCGGACGACATTTCCCCGGGATGAGTGCCGAGCCACGCTTCCAGGCCATTGACCATCCCGTCCCCGTCGGGGTCGTCTCCAAAGTCCCGCCCTTCCCCCAGCAGGTCAAGATCGGA
>JALQTQ010000099.1 GCA_023263995.1 Akkermansiaceae bacterium
GTCGCCCGTCGCCGCGGTTCATGAGGAGGACGTTTGGGACCCCGCGTTCGTTGACAAAGGGGCTGGAATCGCTGGCAAAAATGGCATCGAGGCGCCGGACATCCTCAGGGCTCAGGACCTTGTGTTTGAGGTTGTCGATGTCCGCAACCGGGCTGTAGGTGGAGAGATAAACGTCCAGAAGACCGTCACTATTGACATCGGCAACTGCCATGGCTGAGACGAGGAACTGATCACCGAGGTCGGTGTGGGAGTCGGTCACCTCGGTGAAGCGGCCTCCATCGTTTCGGTAGTAAAGGGTTCGCTCATAGCTTCTCCCCAACAGGGCGTCAGGGTCGCCATCGTTGTCAAAGTCGGCAAACACGGCGCAATTGACGTAGCTGCTGGGGTTGAGCCCTGTCAGGGCGGTGACGTCTTCATAGGTTCCATCGCCCTTGTTGCGGAAAAGTTGAGGTGCGACCCAGCGAGCGGTCAGGAAAAGGTCTTCGTACCCGTCCTGGTCATAATCGACCACGCTGATCGAAGGGTATTGATACGTGCTCTCGGTATCGGGAGGGCTGCTGATTTTGAATTTCCCCACAACGGCAACCTCCCCGGCCATATTCTTGCGAAGGATCTCGGCGTGGTAGGCGGTCCGAGCTTTCTCGAGGGCTTCAGGGTCCTTGATCACCCGGTCGAGGACCTCTTCGAAAAGAGGGAGGGGTGATTCATCGCGGTGAAAATCGACAGGCTCCCATTTGACCAAGGTCCAAGTTCGATCGTCATCCTTGGCGCGTTCCCAGTAAAATTTCTGCTTGGCGGTGATTCCCGCGATGGATCCATCTTCGCCACGTCTCACCCCTTCAAATTTGGTTTTCATTACGAAGCCACTCCCCTCGAAGGCGGCTGACAAGGTCCCAAAGGAAGCACTGGTCCAGCGTCGGGTGGGATCGAGATCCGGCCAAGGGGCCTGTGAGGCGTTGGTGGCGACGGACGGCGGGAGTTGGTCGCGCGAACCTTGCACCATGGCCACGCCAATTGCGCGCAGTCCCGGGGTCAGTTCTTGAACAAGTTCCTCGGTCGCGATCATCTGTTTGAGTCGACCCTGTTCGGATTGATCATCGGAAACATCCTGATTGGGGTCATCCGAGCATCCCGTAACAGCCAAGGTCAAAACCATGGGCAATCGCAGAACGTTTTTGAAAGCCGTGAAGTGGAATTTCATGTTCACTGGGAAAGAAAAAGGAAAGGAGCAGGGATTTGCTACCTGGAGTGTTTTGCGAGGCCAAGGTTACGCTGTCAAGGAACGCCGGGCGAACCGCCATTGCCATTCCCAAGCTGAAGCCCTAGTTTCCGGAGATGAGGCATTGCGTGGGACTGGGTGTCCGGAGAAATCGCGAGAGTCGTTTGTGGCCAGAGAGCAGAGCGGTGAGGGTATTCTTGGCGACATTCGCCTTGCTCAGCTCCTGCCGGGAAGAACCTGAAGCAACCCGGGAAGTTGGGATTCGGACGGTCTGGCGGTCCTCGGTGCCGGAAACTGGATTGAGCTCTCCGATGGTCACCGATTTGAACAGCGACGGCATTAGCGATGTCATCGTTGGTCATGGCATCGAGGGAAAGCGCGGGGGATTGACTGCGGTCGACGGCCGGACCGGTTCCCTTCTCTGGTCTTGTCAAATGGCGGATGAGGTTTTTACGACCACTCCTTTGCTTGACCTCAATGGCGATGGAGTGAACGACCCGGTGGTTGGTGGACGGACGTTGAATCTGGGTCTCACGGCCTTGGATGGGAGGAATGGCGCGAGGCTTTGGTTTCTGGGTGATGCCAATCCTGGCGAGAATTTTCCCAACACGAATTTCAATACCCCGGTTCGTCTTCCCGATCAGGATGGTGACGGGATTGATGACTTGCTGGTGGGACAGTCGGGCGGGCAGGATGACACCCGGCCACCTGCGCGGTATCACTTGGTGAGTGGTAAAACCGGCCAACTGCTCTGAACCAAACTGCTTCCTGATCGTTTGGAGAGTTACGCCGTTCCCGCCGTCATCATGAGGGATGGTAGGGTTGAATCATCCATCATCGGGAGTGGGGGGGGAAACCCTGCCCGGGCATCTCTTTCGGTTGGATTTTCCGGAGATGACCGAACGATGGCGATTTCGGCTGGCGGAAAAAGGGCTCATTGGATCGCCGATCGTTCATTGCTTTACAGGCACCGAAAGGGAGGATGTCGTAGTGACTGCCTTCAATGGCAAAACTTATCGGGTCAATGGCCTCACGGGTGAGCTGATGTGGGAGGAGGGGAAGGAGGGGTATGAAACCTATGTTTCTCCAGGCTTGGCGAGGCTCAATGAGAATCCCGGGCTTGATGTGGTGACTCTTGTTTCCCAGGGCACTTGGCCCGTTTACCAAACGGAGTCGCTGATGAAGCGGATCGATGGAGCAAGCGGCGAGCTGATTCACGAGGAGAAGGTGGGAAATTTTACTTCCAGCTCACCGCTGATCGCCGACCTCAATGACGATGGTTTTGATGAGGTGATCATTCTTTCGAATCCGGTCAAGGAACAGCGTTATGACACCTCTTGGAGCGATTTGATTATCTTTGATGGACGCACCCGGAAGCGCCTCGTGGAGGAAACTTACTATGGGTTGGCGGCGGCCACCCCTCATCTTTCAGATCTCGACGGGAATGGTGTGCTTGATTTGATTCACAGTCGGTGGGGTGTCCTTCAGCGGACCGAGCTTCGCTGCCCTCCGGGTGCAAAGATCCGTTGGAATCAATTCCGGGGGCCGAACCGTGATGGGGTGATGGCCCCGGGACCCTGATTTAGTCCACCTTTCTTTGAAAGGGATTCTCGTACCAGAAGACACCCAGTTGATCACGTTCCTCGCAGCAGAGGAGGTCGGGGTCGCCGTCGCCATCGACATCGCTCACGACGAGGCGGTCGTATTTGAGGCCTTCGGGGCCGGCGATTTCGTGGTCGGTCCAGGAGCCATCGAGAGGTGATTTCTCCCACGAGAGCCAGCGCACGCCCGAAAGGGGGGCCTTGGCTCCCTCGCAACTGAAGGCGAGATCGTTTTGACCGTCGCCGTCGATGTCGCACACCACCACGCTTTTTCCGCCGCCCACGCCAGGGGGGAGGGGAATGACGCGTTCGGCCCAAGCCCCGTCTTCGAGACGGAACCAAACGAGGGATTTCTTTTCGCTGGCAATGACGTCGTCGCGACCGTCTTGATCAAGGTCTCCGATGGTGATGAATTTGAGTTCCCGGTCTCGTCCGCCGATCTCATGACGCTTCCAGGCCGACGGGTCGGGGGCTCTTTCCGGGCCCGGATTTTCGAGCCAGAAAACGCCTCGGGTTTTTCCGTGACGGTCGCTGACCACGAGGTCATCGGGTCCGTCACCATTCATATCGGCTGCGATCAGGGACATGATCCACCCGGCGTCCTGGAGTTTGTGGAAGGTCCAGCGGGCAAGGTCTCGCGGGTTCTCCGGAGCTTGCAGCCATCCGATGCTTCCGTTTCCGCCCTTGGATCCGACGAAGAAGTCGGGGCCGTGGCTGCCATCGATTTGCATCGGCAGCGCGTACATCCACATTTGCCGGCCGGCGGTGGCGGGCAATTTTTCGGTCTTCCAGGCGGTGGGGTCGAGGTAATCCTTTCCATCCCGGGGAGCCCAGTGGATGAAGATGTTCTTGTTGCCACCTTCGCATGAGCTGATGACGTCGCTGGCACCTTTGCCATCGAGGTCGACAAAGACCGCGTCTTCGGGTGACTTCACCTTGCCCACGGTCACGGCAGGCCATTTCGAGGTCGCCTTCCGGTGCCCGGGGTGGAGGTAGGCCCTCACCAGCCCGCCTTCTTCCCAACCGGTGGCGATGTCCATGAGTCCGTCGCCATTCACGTCGGCCAATCTCACACCGTCAGCTCCCTGTGAGGAATCATCGATGGTATGGCGTCGCCATGGTTCGGCGGCGGCCAGGGGAAGAGTGAACCCCAGAGTGAGTACGAGATGCTTCATGGCGAGGGATGGGGAAAATGAGGGGGTCAACTCAAACCCTCGATTTGCCCGTCGACGAGATCAATGTGGGTGGCCTGGGGAGTTTTGGGCAGTCCGGGCATGCGCATGATCTCGCCGGCCACCGCGACGAGGAAGCCGGCCCCGCGATTGAGGATGACCTCCTCGATCCGGATTGAGAAGTTGGTCGCGACGCCCACCCGGGTTGGGTCATCGCTGAAGGAATACTGGGTCTTGGCGATGCAGACCGGGAGATTTGCCTGGCCCTGCTTGCGGGCACGTCGGATGGAGCTCAGGGCGTTCTCGGAGAAGTGGACTCCGCTTCCGCCGTAAATCTTCCTCACGATCTTCTTGATCTTGGTCTCGATGGGGTCTTCCAGTTCGTAAGCGAAGGTGAGGGGGCCGGAGGGCTCGTGATCGACCACCGAGGCGACCGTCTCGGCCAGTTCGATGGCTCCGTCGCCGCCTCTCGCGAAGGAATTATTGACGGCAAAGCGGACGCCCTTTTGGGAACACCACTCTTGGAGAAAGGCGATCTCGTCGTCTTGGTCGAAGTGATAGCGATTGAAGGCCACGATGACCTTTTGGCCGAAGTTTTGCAGGTTGACGAGATGGCGTTCCAGGTTGGCCACGCCCCGTTTGATTCCGTCGAGGTTAGGATCGCTCATGGCAGGGACCTCGATGCCGCCGTGCAATTTCAGGGCCTGGCTGGTGGATACCAGCACCGTGGCTTTCGGGGAGAGTCCACCGATGCGGCATTTGAGGTCAAAGAACTTTTCGGCCCCGAGATCCGCGCCGAATCCGGCTTCGGTGATGACATAGTCGGCCAGTGAGAGGGCGGTCTTGGTGGCGATCAGGCTGTTGCAGCCGTGGGCGATGTTGGCGAAGGGGCCGCCGTGGATGATGGCTGGGGTGTTTTCGGTGGTCTGGACCAGGTTGGGATCGAAGGCGTCCTTGAGCAGGGCGAGGAGGGCACCGCCAAAGCCGAGATCACGGACGAGGACGTATCGCCCGTCGTGATCGATGGCCACCGCGATGTTGTCGATCCGGGAGCGGAGATCCTCGAGTGAATCGGCCAGGCACAGGATGGCCATCATTTCCGAGGCCGGGGTGATATCGAAGCCGGTTTCGCGGGGAAGGCCGTGGGTGGTGCCGCCGAGGCCGGTGACGACATGGCGCAACGAGCGGTCATTCACATCGAGGACTCGTTTCCAGAGGATTTCCCGGAAGGGATTGCCCGTCTTGCGTTGCTGGTAAGCGTGGTTGTCGATCAGGGCGGCCAGGGTGTTGTTGGCGGTGGTGATGGCGTGGAAGTCGCCGGTGAAATGGAGGTTGATTTCTTCCATCGGAAGCACCTGGGCGTGACCGCCACCGGCTGCGCCTCCCTTCATCCCGAAGCAGGGGCCCAACGAGGGTTCTCGCAAGGCCACGATGGCCTGTTTCCCGAGCTTGGCCATGCCCAGCCCGAGTCCCACCGAGGTCGTGGTCTTGCCGATGCCCGCTTTGGTGGGCGAAATCGCGGTGACGAGGATGAGCTTGCCTTTTTCCTTGGAGGCGAGTTGATGCGAGATTTTCGCCTTGGTTTTGCCGAAGGGGATGAGTGATTCATCTGGGATGCCAAGATCGGCGGCGATCTCCTGAATCGGTTTGAGCGGAACACCGCGGGCAATTTCCAGATCGCTTTGCATCGCTGGTATCCTCGACTGCAATCCGTCGAGCGGCAACGGAAATTGGAGAGAGAGTGACGTTCTCTCGAATTTCAGCCGCGAGTGGCAGTCTGGAGACGGCCGGTTCTTCAGCGGAGAAGGCGCGGGCTCGCTTGGTCGACCCAGCCGGCGGGACGCTGGCCGGTGCCTTTTTGCGGTCCGTCGCCGAGGTCCTTGCGGGCTTCGTGGGCCAGCTTGCGGAGCTGTTCCACCACCGCGGGATATTTGGCCGCCACGTTGCTGTTTTCGCTCGGATCGGTGGACAAGTCGTAGAGCTCGAGTGGGCTGTCTTCCTTTTTGCCACTCCAACCGTCGAACCGGACATCGTGGGGAAGGACGAGCTTCCACTTTCCGCTTCGCACGGCCTGCAGCTGGGTGGTGTGGTAATAGAAGAGGGAGCTTCGGGGTGTTTGTGCCCCTTCCTTGGCGAGGACGAGGTCGGTGATATTGAGGCCGTCGATTTTGCGTTCCTGCGGCAAGGCCCCGCCAGCCAACGCGGTCAGGGTGGGGAGGAAGTCGAGGGTGGAGGCGAGCTGGGAACAAATGGCTCCTGGGGGGATGGTGCCGGGCCAGCGCATGAGACAAGGAACGCGCATTCCACCTTCGTGGGTCGAGCCCTTGGTGCCCTTGAGGGGGGCGTTGCTGCCGCCATTGCGGCCATTCGAGCCGTTGTCCGAGGTGAAAATGACCAGGGTGTTTTTTTCGAGCTTGAGATCCTTGAGGGTCTTCAGGAGTTCGCCGGTCGCGGCATCGACTTCCTCGATCCAGTCCCCGTATTTCCCGTTGGCTGATTTTCCTTGGAATCCTTCCCCGGGAAAGAGGGGGAGGTGAACGCAGGTGTGTGGGAGGTAGAGAAAGAAGGGTCGTTCCTTGTTTTTCGTGATGAAAGAGATGGCCTCGTCAGTGTAGCGTCGGGTGAGAGGGGCTTGCTTGACCGGGGCTTCGATGACCTCCTCGTCGCGCATCAGGGGAAGGGGGATGTTTTTTCGTCCCATGTCGTTGGAGTAGGGAATGCCGAAGTAGGAATCGAATCCGTGGCGGGTGGGCAGGAAGTCGGGATGATCACCGAGGTGCCATTTGCCGATGCAGGTGGTGGCGTATCCTGCGGTCTTCAGGATTTCGGCGATGGTGGTCTCCTTGGGATTGAGGCCCTTGCGGGCGGCGGGAAAAAGGACCCACTTGTCGTTCTCATCGACGTGGAGGTTCACTCGGCGAGGGTAGCATCCGGTCATCAGGCTGGCCCGGGAAGGGGTACAGACGCCGGAGGTGACGTAGAAGTCGGTGAAGCGGATCCCTTCTGCGGCCATGCGGTCGAGATTCGGGGTGCGGTTTTTGGTGGAGCCGAAGCAACCGAGGTCTCCGTATCCCAGGTCATCCATGTAAATGAGAATGATGTTGGGAGGAGTTGAACTCTGAACAGCGAACAGGGAGCAAGGACTTTGAACGAGGAGGAGGAGGGCGAGGAGGAGTTTCATGGAAAAGGAGTCACGGCGCCTCGCCGTGGTTGGCGGTTCAAGCGCGCATCAACTGCGTGATGGCACCGGTCTGGTTGATCTTCTTGCGGGCGGTTTCGAGGTCGAAGTCGCCATAGTGGGCGATGGGGTTGCCGTAGGCATTGAGGAGGGTGGTGTACCAGTTTCCGATGGTCTTGTGGCCTTTGGTGGCGTGGTAGGGCAAGCGGATGTAGCGACCGGCCATGTTGAGGTTCGACTGATCGCCGGTGAGGACAATGAAGGGCGCTTCGGTGCCGTGGCTGTGGTGACCCTCGCCATTTTCCGGGAAATACATCACCACGGTGTGGTCGAACATCGTCCCCTTTCCTTCCGGAGTGGCTTTCAATCTCTCCACGATGGTGTTGACCTGCTCCATGTGTCCCACCCGGATCTTTTCCCGGATTTCATCGGCTGGGATTCCGCTGTAGCCGCCATTGTGGCCGAGTTCGTGGATCGAGATGTGGTCGCTTTCGTTACCCTTGAGGCCCTTGATCGGGGTCGAAAGTTCATCGATGGTGTAAGTCACCACGTTGGTCAACCCGGTGATGAGGGCCGCCACGAGGATGTCGGTCATGGCCTCCTGCTTCTCCGGAGTGCTGGCATTCGGGCCACCATTGGCGTGGATGGGGTCGAGCTTGGGCAGGTGCTTGGCGATCGAGCCCGACATCTTCTTGAGCTTGGCATTGCGGGCACGGAGGGCGTCGATCGAATCGATGTGATTGCTGAGCTTGAGTTTCTCGTATCCCTCCAGGATGTCGGCCTTCAAGGCCTCCTCGCCCTCGAGGAAGCTGAGCATCTCATTGTCGGAATCGACCGCTTCCGGGTTGGTGACGGCCTTGAAGAGTTCGTTGTAGGCGGTCTCCGGGTCGGCGTAGCAGTAATTGCGTTGATGGGGTGCGGGGGCGGAATAGCCCGAGACGATGCCTGTCCGGAAGGTGCTGTAGTTTCCGGTGAGCGAGAGTTCGACATGGCCGAAGGGAGAGGGGGCGAGCTTGGCCAATTCAAAGTCGATGGTCGCGCGCTTGATACCGCTCAGCGAGTTGCGGCCTGATTTGAAGGCTCCCATGACTGACGAGTAGGACCAGTGGCCGTTCTCGCTCATCTTGCAGGAGAGACCTTGGAGGATGGAGAGGTTGGCCTTATGGGCCGCGATGGGTTGCAGCCAGGTGGGAAGTTCATGCTTGTCGAGGTCGCATTCGAAGGCCTCCTTTTTGGAATCGAGGTTTTTCTCGGCCGCGGTGAAGGTGGGCAGGGCCACTTCGTTGGGACGAATGCCGTTTGATTTGCGGATGAAGACGAAGCGTTTCGGAGGGGTAATCCCGGCGAGGGCCCCAAAGGACGGGGGCACGGCGAGGGCTCCGGCCCCGAGGGCAGTTTGACGGAGGAAGTGGCGGCGGGTGGTCATGAAAGGTTTACTGGATGGGGGTGGACTTGCGGTAGAGGAAGGAATCGGAAGTGAGAAGGGAAAGGATCACAGCGTTGAAACTGCCGTTACTTTGAAGGTAGGCGCGATCGGCGTCGATCAAAGTTTTGGAATCGGAGAGGAGTTCGTTGCGGCCCATGAAATAGCGGAAAGCGTGGCGGATGATCGATTGTCGGACCCGGGTCGAGCGGGCCAGGCGTTCGGTGAGTTCGAGGGCGTTGGCGACCTTGCCGTCGAGTTCGGGTTGGCCGGTGCCGTCGAGGAAGCCGGAGGCATCGATGGGCAGGGTCGTGTAGGTATCGCGGAGGTCAACGTGGGGAGCCGCCTTGTTGGGCCCTTTCTCAAGGAGGTTGTCGGGGTGTTCGAGGGCTTCCGCGGTCCGGAAGCGACCGAAATCATCAAACATCTCGAAGGCATAGCCGAGGGGATTCATCCGTTGGTGACAGCGCCAGCAGGATTCCTCTTCGGTTTTCTCGGCGAGTCTTTGGCGCATCGTGCGGGTGTGGTCTTCGGGGACCACGGCCTCCACCGTGATGGGAATGTCGGGGATGGTGCCGGCGAGGAGTTTTTCCCGGATCCATTTGCCTCGAATGACGGGATCGGTTTCGGTGTTATGGGCGTGGGCGATGAGCCAGGCGGGGTGGGTGAGAAGGCCCTTGCGATGTTCCACCTTGGCGGGTTGGACCGATGGGTAGTCCCACTTGTTGAGGCGGATGTTGAAGAACTTGGCGACCTCGGGAGCCTGCAAGCGCCGGCCCGCGCGGGTGTCGGCATTGTATTTCCCGTGAGCCGGGAAGGAGACATAGGGAGCGGCAGCGGTTTGTCCGTCGTCGAGGCGGAGGGTGAAACTGGTCATGGCCGTCTTGAACTCCCGAATCGGGTCGCGCCGTCCCTTCTTTTCCAGTTCATCGACATTCACGCCGCGCATCTGGACCTCGGTGAGGAAGTCCTTGTGCTTGATGAGGTCTTCTTTGGTGAAGTTCTCCCAGTCCTTGTCCTTGAAGTATTCGTAGATGCGACCAATGCGCTCGGAGGCTGCGGTCATGTGCTCGTTGTCACCCGAGTGGTAGACGTAGAATTCTTCGGTGGTGAGCAGTTCCTCGAAGACGTTGGTGTCCTTTTTCAGGATGTATTCCACGAGGCGGTCGGCCTCGCCGACGAGTCGGCCTTTCGAGCCGTCGTAGTCACCACCGAAGCGTTTACGGTCCTTGAAGATCGGGAGCATTTGGGGATAGCCGAAGAATTCCCGGAAGAAGCGTAGCGAGCGAATGGGGAGGTTGGTGATGCTGGCGGTTTCGCTGAGCCGCTGGACCGCTTCGTCGATGACGTAGTATTGGTCGCGTCTCTTGAGAAGCCGGGTCACCTCGCGGGCATAGTCCTCGCGGGTGTTGAGGCGGCCTTCGCGCGCGGCCTTGCGGAGTTCGTCATCGGGCGAACTGTCGGTCAGGGCGTAGGCGAGGGCGTAGCTGGCATCGCGGGGGGACATCATGCGGCGGCCGTGTTCGTCGGCCGGGCCGCGGCCGAACTCGCTGCGATAGACGAACTCGGAGCGGAGGATGAGGGCTTGGATGAGCTTGCGAACGCCCTTGAGGTTTCCCAGATTGACGATGAAGCCGCTGCCGAGGGTGGTGTATTTTTTTGCTTCCTCGTCGGAGGGCTCCCGCTCGTAAATCTTTTCGAAGAGCTGGGTGACGAGGTCTTTGACGACTTCTTGGGATGGTGGCCCGGCTTGTTGGCGTTCGTTCTGAAAACCGCTCTCCCAGTCCTCCATGCACTTCTTGATGATCGTTTGGTATCGGTCACCCTGAGCGCGGTGCTTGCGGAGGGTGGCGGTGATGATGTCGAGTTCATCACGGGCGGGTTCGCGGTAGACGGGGGCGCGATTTCTTTCGTGATACTTGTGCTTCACGATCTCGGCGCGCCATTCCTCCATATAATTTTGGAGAAAAGTGACCCGGGCTTCGATTTTGCGTTCGTTGTGTCCGAAGTTGAACCAGTCGCGCTCGCAGCGTGCGATCAGGCTTTGGTCGTCGAGATTCAAATCCTCGTGGCGTCGCATCGTCTCGAAGATGATCAGCAACTCCTCGCGTCCCGGGTTGGCGGCGTGGAAGGGGGCCTTCTTGGTTCCCGAATCGACGGCTGCGGCGACAGTGACTGGTTGGAAGGGAGGGAGGAGAGCTTGGTGTTTTTCTTTCCCGTAAAGGTCGAACAGGAATTTTTCGATGAAGTTTTCGAGGAGCTCGTGTCGGGAGTCGAGGATCTGTTGGTGGCGGACTTCTTCGGCCATGATGGCGGTGAAGGCGGGAAGGTAATTGCGGTCGCGGGCGAGGTCACTGGTCATCGCTTCTGCCGCATTCTTGGCGTTCGTGATCATCGTGAGGAGATGACCGCCGTCGAGAGTGGTGATGTCGTAATAGCGAACGCCGGTGTGGGTGGGGAGAAGGAAAGGATTGGTGAGGTTGACGCGGCGGTTGTTGTCGCCAAGGACGAACTCCCGTTTACCATCGATGGTCTGAAATGGAGTATGTTTCAGGATGCGGTTGAACTTGGCATCGAAAATGAACTCGCTGATGAGCCAGCGGCGGTCGGGAGTGAAGGGCTTGAGGTGGGCGTAATCACCTGAGAAGAGCTTGGCGTGGTCGACGGAGTTGCCGAATTCCGGCTTTCGGAGCTTGTCCTCGAGTTTCGAGGCATGGTGACGTCCCAACTCGTCGGCAACCCATTGGAGGAGGTCGTTTCGTTCTTGCTCGCTTGGCTGGCTCTTCTTTGCTGGGGGCATTTCGCCAAAGTGGACCTGTTCCTGCAGTTTGTTGAGGAGGTCGAGCCGGGATTCGAGGGAAAGCTCGCTGAGATTGTCGAGTCGGACCTCCCCCTTGGCGGAGCCGTCTTCGTGGCAATCGATGCAGTAAAAATCGATGAGTTCGGCCGCTCGGGAACTGGCGGAAAAAGGGGCGGATTCCGCCTGAGCCTTGCTGGTCAAGAGGAAGGGGCACAGCGAAATCGCCAAAAGGACGGCGCGTTGGGAAAGGGAAATCATGACGGCGGGACCGGACGGGCAAGGGAGCTGCAGGTCTTCCCGATACGCCCCGAATCACCGGGTTTTTCGCAAAATCAGGGGGATTGCAAGTCGGTGCAGACGAGCAGGGAGATTTTCGGGTGGCGTTGATGGAGTCTTGTTTTTCCTCTGGATGATGGTTGGCTTCCCCACAG
>JALQTQ010000009.1 GCA_023263995.1 Akkermansiaceae bacterium
GAATTGCGATCGGGGAAGGACTTGAGCAGGGTGGAACTGCTTTGCTGTCGGGTGCGTTATTTCAGCGATGGTTTGGTGTTGGGGAGTCGGGAATTTGTCGAGCAAGCCTTTCAGGCCAAGCGGGAGTGGTTTGGCCGCAAGCGTCAGACGGGAGCACGAGGGTTACCGGTCGAGGGTGGCGGGCTCTTCTCACTGCGTGAGCTCAAGGTGCAGGCTTTGGAGTGAGAATCGTGGCGTAAAGCTCGTTTCGAATAATGCTACCCAGCGGAAGACCGCCATTTGCGGGGTGGAATCCGGGCGAAAGATGATTGATCCGTGGACGGGACTGGCCACAGGTAACAGGCCTCACGCACAGGAGTGAAGCAAATGAGCTACTGCTTACCGTAAAAGCTCTCCCGGTGTTTGAGAGCCAAGGCTTCAAGTCGTTGAGCGATCTTCGGGTGTTGAGCGAGGACGTTGGTTGTCTCCTTAGGGTCATCTTTCAGGTCAAAAAGCGATAACATGATTTCTTGGCTCACGGTGCGGCCTGGTTGCCCCCCTTTTCCACCCTCCGTGACGTGGCGGTAGCGGTGGGGAAGGTGGAGTTTCCATCTTCCGTCCCCGCTGATGACGCCTTCGAAGGTGCGCCCAGTTGAGAAGGGATAATAGTCGTGGACCGCCTCGGCATTCTTGTCTCCCTTAAGAATAGGCCAGACATTCCTGCCATCGATTTCATTCGCCGGAAGTTCCGATCCAGTGAGGTGGACCAGGGTCGGGAGGAGGTCGACCGAGCTCACGGGGCGATCGAGGATCGAGCCAGCCTCAAGGTGGCCTGGGTATTTCATGAGAGTGGCCGAGCGGATTCCGCCGTCGAAGCCGGTAGCCTTATGTTCCCGGAATGGAGTGGTGCCAGCGTGCTCGCCATACTCCGCCCATGGGCCGTTGTCGGAGCTGAAGATGACCATCGTTTTCTTTTCGACCCCCAGCTCGCGTAGCACTTTCATGATTTCTCCGACCGACCAGTCGATTTCCATGATGACATCGCCATACAAACCGACTCCCGATCGGCCTTGAAAGTTCTCGCTGCAGAAGAGCGGAACGTGCGGCATGGAGTGGGCGAGGTAAACAAAGAAGGGCGACTCGTGTTTGCGCTTGATGAAATCGACGGCCTGCTCGGTAGCCCATTTCGTGAGTTGGGTTTGATCCTTCTTGGTCACGTCGGCGATGGTGATCTTTCCGTTGCGCCAGTAGGGTAGCGGATGCTTTCCCCAGTGTTCGGGATTGACGGGGTGGAAGCGCCACATGTCGTTCGAAATCATGAGTCCGCCATGTTCGTCGAAGCCACGGGCGAGGGGCCGGGTGGCCGGGGTGTCGCCACAGTGCCATTTCCCATAGTGGGCAGTGGCGTAGCCATTTTTCCTTAACACCTCGGCTAGGGTGGCGAACTTCGGGTCGAGACCTTTCCCCCCTGGACCGTGGGCTCCAAAAACCTTGGTGCGGCCGGGATAGCACCCACTCAGGAGAGCGGACCGGGAAGCCGAGCAGATGGCCTGCGGAACGTAGAATTGATTGAGGCGCATCCCTTCACTAGCCAGGCTAGCCACATTCGGGGTGGGATACGCCGGCTTGCCGAATGGATGAAAGTCCCCGAAGCCGGAGTCATCAAGGAAGATAATGACGACGTTGGGGCTCGCCGGATGATCAGCGGGAGCGACCTCACTGGAGAGGAGCGCCACGAAGACGAGGATTAGGATCTTTCTCATGGTGGGATGGTTCTGAAGGACCAGGTATGGAAAGACAAGCTCCCGAGTCGAGAGGACCTCACATTACTCGACGAAGGTGCGGCGTCTCCGTTTTTCGAGTTTGGTGCGGAAAGTCGTGGTGTCGTTGCCATGGGTCTGGGAAAGTATGATCAAGCGCGACTAATCCCTCGTGAGGGACCGACATGCTTTCCACAACGACCTCGCCATCGGACACCTCTTGCTCCGGAAAATTTGAAAGCGGGGCAAAGTCACCCCCGGCGACCACCCGCAAACCTGGCGTCGGGGTGATCTAACAAAGGCAACCGATTCCTTCACAAGGCTTTGAGGGAGCGTTGCAAAACGTCAGCCGGAATCGATTCCGGAGACGGCAAAACGGATTCTTCACCTAGCGAGAAAAAGCACCTAAGCTACGCGCAATGGCCAGGCTTGGTAACAAGGGACAAGGGCGTCGGGTCGAGGTGAAGAAGCTTGGCTGGTTGCTGGTTCTTTCGCTCGCAATGACCGGGTGCGGTGGCGACTCGGCAGAGGAGGAAGTTGGGGAGGCTGCGGTCGTCGGAAAGCAGTCTGATTTCTTGAACGAACTGATCGAACTCAGAGTTCGGAGCCGACGCAGCGATGATCGTTTTTCGGCATCAGACTCGGCAGGAGAAACCATCGTAGCGTACGAGGCCCTCGACGCCCCGCCGGGAGTGGCCGAGGAAATGGCCACACTCGATCCGGGGGGCGACTGGCAATCGGAGCATCTGAGTGCAGCGGCAGCGACCCAATTGAAGACCCTCCTCAAGGGGGCGGTCGCCACCGTGGTGGAAGCGGAAATATCGAGCTCGGCCTTGCGCCCCTCCGACCTCCAACGCGAGGACCTGGCTGGCGGATACTTGGTCTTTCGACCTGCGGGCGACGACTGGAAGAAGGCCCGAACGAAAGGAATCGAAGCCCTCACCCGGCAGGTCTTGGCACTTTCCGCGCTTTTCGAGGGGCAAAATGTGGATCCCAAGGTGAAGGTCGTTGGTATCGCGTTGGGAAAGGGGGAATTTGAAGCCACCATGTTGGTCGAATTGCGTGGCACCGATGCGCAGTTTGCCTCTCCCTTGCAGATCAGCACAACCTGGTCGACGCGCTGGTCACTCGACGAAATCCCCCGCCTGCGCTCCCTCGACCTTCTTCAATACGAGGAAGTACGACGAAACCAAGGTGTCGGTTTCGGATTCACCGATGTGACCCACCACATTCTCGGAGAAACACCATACTATCGCTCGCAGATTCTGACGGGAATCGATTTTTGGGCTTCCCGCATCACGCGGCTGGGAGACTTTTCCATGACTGGGCATCACGGCCTCGCGGTCGGTGACGTGAACGGGGACGACCTCGAGGATCTCTACCTTTGCGACGGTGGAAGCCTTCCCAATCGGCTTTATCTCCAACAAGAGGACGGCACCCTGCGTGACGTCTCCCGCGAGGCGGGAGTCGATTGGCTGGAGGATTCTCGCTGCGCTCTTTTAGTCGATCTCGACAACGACGGCGACCTCGATTTGGTTGTGGCAACTATCGCGATGATCGCTTTTGCTGAAAACGACGGGAAGGGACGGTTCGCCGTGCGGGGAGGTCATCCCGGTGCCCGCTATCCCTTTTCCTTGAGTGCCGCCGACTACGACAACGACGGCGATCTCGACCTCTACGCTTGCGTCTACAGTGCGGGCGACGGTGCCAGTGGCCGCGGATTTGAAGCGACCTCGCCCCTTCCCTTCAATGAGGCCGAGAACGGCGGGCGCAATATTCTGCTCACCAACCTTGGTGACTTTCAGTTTGCCGACGGCACCAAAGTGGCGGGCTTGGACAAAGACAACACGCGGTGGAGCTTTGCGGCGGCGTGGGAGGACTACGACCGCGACGGCGATCCCGACCTCTATGTGGCCAATGACTTCGGCCGCAACTGCTTTTATCGCAATGATGGCGGGACCTTCTCGCAAGTCGCCGCAGAACTCGGAGTGGAAGACATGGCCTCGGGCATGTCAGTGGCATGGGGCGACTTCAACCGGGACGGCGCGGCCGATCTTTATGTGGGAAATATGTTTTCCTCAGCAGGCCGGCGGGTGAGCACTCAGGAAGACTTCACCGCAGCTGGATCCGGAGCTCAGATCTCGGGACTACGTCGCATGGCCCGCGGCAACACCCTCTTCGCTGGTAGCGAGGAAGGGCTTTTTCGGGATGTCAGTGAGGAGACCCGCACCTACCCCGGTCGCTGGGCCTGGAGCTCCGGATTCGTCGACATCAACAACGATGGCTGGGAGGATCTCGCCGTCGCAAATGGCTATCTCACCGGACGCAAGCCCGACGACTTGTGAAGTTTCTTCTGGCGACAGGTCGTGTCGCCCCGACAGCAAGCCGATCCCGAAGACTACGGGAATGCCTGGGCCGCTATCATACAACTCGTGCGCGACGGTCACTCATGGAGTGGGAGTGAGAGAAATTCCCTGTTTCTGAACCGTGGTGGCGGGGAATTCGCGGAGGCCTCGGCGGTGGCTGGTCTCGATTCCAAGGGGGACGGACGAGCTCTGGCAATAGTCGATTGGGATCACGATGGCGACCTCGACCTGTGGTATCGGGATCGCACCGCGCCGCGTCTCCGACTGATGCGGAACAACCATGTCACCGAGAAACCCGCCCGCGACTTTATGGCATTGAAATTGGAAGGCACCCACTGCAACCGCGATGCCATTGGAGCGGTGGTGGAAGTGACCACCGAGGGAAGTTCGGCACGCCTCGTGAAGTCGGTTCGGGCCGGCGATCTCTTCCTCTCACAATCAAGTCGTTGGCTCCACTTCGGCCTGCAGGGTGCCGGACCAATCCGGTCGGTCGAAGTCCTCTGGCCAGGGGGAACCCGCGAGACCTTCGCCGGGGTCGCGGCAGGTGGTCGCTTCTACCTCGTGCAAGGCACTGGACGCGCTCAAAAGGCCAGCCTTGCGAGCCGTTCGATTGCGGAGCCCCCCTCGGCAGGCCCGGGAGTCACGGTCTCGAAAAAGGCGCGGGTCACTTTACCGGCGCGGATTCCGCTCCCGCCGCTGGCGTTTCGTAACGCCGCCGGCCAAGGGCAAATGATCCGGGCAAGTGGGAAGCCTCAGCTGGTGCTACTCTGGTCGACCTCGTGCGACCACTGCCGCCGTGAGCTCAGCCACCTCGTCGGAGCCGCGACTCGTCTGCGGAAGACAGATCTGCAAATCTCGGCTCTTTCCGTCGATGGGAACGCGGCGGTTTCCGATGCCTACAATTTCATCGACGGCGTCAGGTGGCCCTTTGCATGGGGCCTTGTCGAAAAGGAATCCTTGGACCATCTCGATGCCTTCCAACGTGCCCTATTTGATATCACGGTGCCTCTCGCCGTTCCTTTGGCCTTCCTCTGCGACCCGTCCGGCAATGTCCTCACGATCTACCGGGGAGAATTTGAAGCGGACACTCTCCTCGCGGATCTCGACCTCCTCTCTGGCGCCGATGTCGAAACCCTCCACCACTTCGCCCCGCCCTTCGCTGGGCGATGGTTCACGAGGCCAGTCGATTCTGCCTTCGCCTTGGAATTCATGGGCCGCGAGTTCGAAACAAGACTTCCGGAGGCCTCCCTCTTTTACCTCTCGGCCGCCATGGAGAAATCCAGCGGAAACCGTCGGGCCGCCCTGGCCCATGAGCTGGCGGGCAAACACCACCAGTTTGCCATGAGCTACAAGAAAGCCCGAAACCCGAGCCGTGCCGCCGAGCATTTTGAAAAATCGCTCGCGGCCCTGCCAACCGCCGCCACTTTCCTCAACTACGGCACGATGGACGCGAGCTACGGCCGCCTGAGGGAAGCACAGGATCTCCTGGAAAAAGCCCTGGAACTGGATCCCACCCTCGAACCGGCCCAACAAGCCCTTGCCTTGGTCAAAAAGCTGCGTGCTGAAGGCCGGTAGCAGGCGTTCGTTGAAAGATCACCCGAAAGTCCCAAGCGCCGCCCGACGTATCTCCCTCGCTTTGCGTCAGGCATTCCGATTGATCTTTTGTTTTACCATTCTCTCCGTTCCGGCCAGAGCAGACGAGGTGTCGTTCGAGGACCAGGTCCGCCCGTTGCTCGAGAAGCACTGCGTGAAATGTCACGGATCGGCGAAACAAAAGGGCGATTTCCGACTCGATACCCTCGCGACTGACTTCTCGGAAGCCGCGACCGCCTCGGCCTGGCTGGAAGTGCGCGACAACATCAATCTCGGCGAAATGCCACCCGACGGGGAAACGCCACTTGAGGGCGAAGAAGTGGCCCTGATTTCCGGCTGGATTGCCGGGCAGCAACGCGCCGTCGAACACCGTGCCCTTTCGGCCGGAGACCGGGTCCTCCTGCGCCGTCTCAATCGCGAAGAATACACCTCGACTGTGGCCGATCTCCTTCACCTGAAATTCCCTCCCGGAGAGAGCCCACTCGATTTTCTCCCGCCTGATGGCACCGCCGAAGGATTCAACAAGGTGAGCGCCGCCCTCCTCCTCGACCCCTCTCTGATGCAGCTCTACTACGAGGTGGCACGCGGCATTTCCGAGCGCGCCCTCGTCGATGGCCCCCCGGCTTTTCCCACTGAAACGATGCGGCTGGAATTCGAGGAGATCGATGAATCGCGCGCCATCGGCTACCTCACCACCCGGCTGGGCATGCGGCCACTCGACGACGGTCTTCTTTTGATTGATGGATCGACCCGTTCCTTTGGCCTGCTCAACTATCCGGGCGAAAGAGGAAACAACGTCGCGCCGACCCCGGGATTTTACCGCTTCACCATCCGGGCGGGGGGCATCACCGGTGAGAACGGTCCGGCACCGCGCCTCGCCATCCGGCAGGGACACCCAAAGGACGAGATGCGCCTAGTCGCCGAATTTGAGGTGAAAGCTCCGCTGGATCAACCGGCGGAGTATTCCTTCGTGGTGGCGCGCGACGAACTCGGCGGGGAAATCAACGTCGAGATCGTTCCTGGAACCAGTCCCTACCAAAGCCAGCGACCAGGCGAGGAATTTCGTCGCTTCATCGAAGAAGTGGGCAAAGAGAAGCAATTTTCAGAAGTGCTCCGTCTCCGGGGCCGTCAGTTGGCCGAGGGAGCGGGCGGCGACCGTTCAACTCCCGACCCTGAAAAGATCGACCTCGAAAAGCACACCCGAGTTTTTCTCGACTGGTTAGAAATCGAAGGACCACTCTACGAAGACTGGCCGCCGCTCAGTCATCAGGAGATCTTTTTCAAAGGAGACGGTGCGGAAGAAACTCTTTCCTATGCCCGCGAGATCTTTTCCCGTTTCACACCGCGGGCCTGGCGGCGACCGGTGCCTGACCAGGAGATCGAACCCATCATCGGGATTGTGAAAAACGAACTGGCCCACGGGCAGACCTTTCTTGAAGCCATCCGAGTGGGCCTGACGGCGGTGCTCACCTCCCCGAAGTTTCTCTATCTCTTCGAGCCCGGCGGGGGAAATGCCAGCCGCAGGCTGAACGACTACGAGATTGCCTCGCGTCTCTCCTACTTTCTCTGGAACTCCCTGCCCGATGAGCGTTTGTTTGAGCTGGCCGCCGCCGGAAAGCTTCGCGATCCCAAAACGCTGGAGGAGGAAACCAACCGCCTCCTCGCTGATGAAAAGAAGTCGCGCTTCGTGGGCAGCTTTGCCCGACAGTGGCTGCGCACCGACAGCTATCTCGCCTTTGCCCCGAACCAATACCTCTACAAGGAATACACGCCCAAGCTGGGTAAAGCGGCGGTCACCGAACCTCTTGTTTTCTTCGACACCGTCCTCCGCAATGACCTCAGTGTCCTCAACTTCATCGATTCAGATTTCGCAATGGTGAATGAAGCGCTCGCCCGCCACTACGGCATCTCCGGGGTCGAGGGAGATCACTTCCGCCGGGTGACGCTCGATCCCGTTTCACCCCGGGGCGGTCTGCTCGGAATGATGGGGGTACACCTGGCCGGGTCCGACGGCCTCCGGACCAAGCCGGTGGCCCGTGCGGTCTTCGTGCGGGAAGTCCTCTTCAATGATCCCCCTGACCCGCCTCCCCCCAACGCCGGGGAGATCGAACCAAACATCAAGGGAGAACGACTGACCGTGCGGGAGCGACTACAACAGCACCAGGAAATCGAAAGCTGCGCCGGCTGCCATCGCCGCCTCGACCCCTACGGTCTTGCTTTGGAAAACTTCAACGTCATCGGAAAATGGCGCGAGCAGCAAGACGGCGAGGATTTCCGGCACCGAGGCCCGCCCATCCTGATCGACGAAAAATTGCCCAGCGGCGAGGCCTTTCATTCCTACGATGAATTTCGTAATCTTCTTCTTGCCCGGAGCGATCGCTTCCGGAGAGCCCTCGCCGAGAAGCTCTGGATTTATGCCCTGGGACGACCGGTTGAACCCACCGACGATGGAACCTTGCAAGCCGCGGTCGAGCGGATGAAGGAAGAAGGCGACACCCTCCGCGCCCTCATTAAAAGCATTGTCACCAGCCCACAGTTTTTGAGCAAATGACCGCCCACTGGAGCCGACTTCACCCCGAAACCACCAAGCCATGAACATTTCAACCTACCGCCCGCTCAACCGCCGTCGCTTTCTTCGGGGGAGCGGGACGATGCTCGCCCTGCCCTGGCTCGAAGCGATGACTCCGGTCTTTGCACGCACGACCAAAGATCAGTCCGGCCCGACGCCTCGCATGGGAATGTTTTATTTCGGAACCGGCATGAACATGCGGCAATTTTACCCCGAGGGATTCGGGAAGGAGGCCCGCATGTCGCGCATTCTTGAGCCCCTCGAGAAACATCGCGATCGATTCACCGTCCTGTCCAACACCTGGATCGAGCATGGCGGCGGTCACGATGGGGCCTATCCCTTTGCCACCGCAATCGCCAAAGGAGAAAAACAACAGATCTCACCCGATCAACTGGCTGCCGAGATTCACGGAAAGGAAACCCGCTTTCCCTCGCTGCAGTTTTCGGTCAAGCGGGGCACTGGCTTTGGCAGCCAGGCCCTCGCCACCATTTCATGGAATCGACAAGGTGTTCCGCTTGCCGCCGAGAATGACCCCAAGACGATTTTTGACCGACTATTCCGCCCGACCAATGCCGAGCAAAAGGCACGGCAAAGCGACGAGTTCCGGCAGCGGAGCAGCGTTCTCGATGCGGTCCTCAGCGACGCCAAGACCATGAAGAAGGCTCTCAGTCAAACCGACCGCGACCAGCTCGAGCAATATTTCAACTCCGTCCGCGAAGTCGAAAAAGGTCTCGAGCGCGAAATCAACTGGTCCGAAAAGGCCAAGCCAAAGCCAGACCTTGCCGACTACGGGAACTACCAGGAAGCGATGAGTCCGGAGGGCAACGGAAAGTTCATTTACGAAGACTACGCCAAGCTGATGTATGACCTCATCGCCCTCGCTTTTCAGACCGACTCAACGAGGGCCATCACCTACGTCGTCCGCACCGAGCTGGCCGGCGGGGTCTATCCCGAGTTTGGCGTTTCCAAGGGATACCACTCGCTCAGCCACCACGGCAACGATCCCAAGAACCTGGAGGATCTCGCCTTTGTCGACACCATCTACATGAAGCACTGGGCCTATTTTCTCGACCGCCTTCAGTCGATTCAGGATGGAGCCGGGACCTTGCTCGATCACACCATGCTCGGCTTTTCCAGCGGGATGGGCATTGGTCACAGCAAGACCAATCTGCCCACCGTGCTGTCAGGCGGAGGCGGACTCGGCATCAACCATCAGACCCACCTGCAACTGCGCGAGAATACCCCGCTTTCGTCCATGTGGCAGACGATGATCGAGAAAATGGGAGTCGAGGTCAGTGAAGGATTTCAGGACAGCCGGGGACCCATCAGCGAGATCCTGTCATGAAGCAAATCGTCCTTGCCTGCCTCCTCGGCACCGCTCAGGCCGGTGTGGGTGAAATCACTTTTGTGCCCGTCCCCGCAGGCGAGTTCGTGCAGGGGTTTCGTCATGACGAACGGCTCTTCGCCAAGGCTCACCCCTACAGCACTTCCCAGAATTTCAAGTCCGAGAAACCGGCACACCGGGTGGCGATTTCCAAAAAATACGAATTATCCAAGACTGAGGTCACGGTGGGGCAATTTCGCAAATTCGTGGACGCCACCGGCTACCGGACCGACGCGGAGAAAGGACGAGGGGCCCTGGGCTTTTTCCCGGACCGCAAGAACCACGTGGAACGCTTTGAGGTCAATCCCAAGATCACCTGGCGAGATCCTGGATTTGCCCAGAATGAAAACCACCCCGTGGTTTGTGTCAGCTTGCGTGATGCGCTGGCTTTTTGCGAATGGCTATCCCAAAAAGAAGAGCGGATGATCCGGCTTCCGACGGAAGCGGAATGGGAACATGCCTGCCGCGCCGGCAGTGAGGGCTGGTATTCTTGGGGCACGGATCCGGACTTGGCCTATCAATTCGCCAACGTCGCCGACGGGGCCTTGGAGGCGGCCCATCCCGGTACGACCCGCTTCCAGCGAGCCGTCAAGCTGGGGGCGAGCGAAGGCGACCGTGCGGTCTACACTGCGGAGGTGGGCAGCTACCGGCCCAACGCCCTCGGGCTCCACGACCTGCACGGAAACGTCTGGGAATGGTGCCACGACCGTTATCAGGAAGACCACTACGAGCGCCTCCTCGATGGAGTGCCGCGGCAGGAGCGCGAAAAATTCTTAGTGACCGACCCCCGCGGACCTGAAACCACCGCCCAGCACCAATACGGAGACTGGCGCGTCCTCCGAGGTGGCTCCTGGTTCACCGCTCCCGCCTACGTCCGCTCCTCCGCCCGTGCCTATGCCGAAGCCGGCGAATCCAGCTGCTACACCGGGTTCCGCGTGCTCCGGGAAAGCCTCAAGCTCACCGGTGAATGATAGGACGAGCCAAGATCTCCACCTTGGGGCGGCTGAGAAACCAGAACCTCGCCATACTTTACGAACTGCGAAAAGCTGGGTCGCTCGGGAACGGGATGGAATGTTGGCGCAACAAAACTGGCAGTTCGTTTGTGGCCTCTCCGACGAAGTGGAGCCAGAGGATATCGCGGAGCAAGTTGCGACAAGCCTGACCGGCATCTACTATCTGACCGAACTTTTTCTTGAGCCTCTCCGTGCTCCGGAGTCGGCAAAAAAGGAGATCCTGACGGTGCCGCGGGCGATCACAAAAAGCCGTTATGGTGTCCTGTTTAAGACACTGGCGATTGAACCGAGTGAAACCTGGGTCGTCATTCGGGCCATCCTGAATCTTCTAGACCGTCCGCGATTCATTCAGCTCGGCGGGGACTTCCGCCAACGGCGACTGACTCCACTCATCGTCTTCCCAAGTGTGCACCAGCCCGGTCTCGGGATCGACCACCATGAGACGGATCCATTCGTTGCGAACGAGCGTTCGGACCGAGGGCACGGCTTCGACCGCCTGCCTGGCATGCTCGACCGGCGCCTCGATGACCGAGATGAGCCGCACCGGTTCATGGTAGGGCTTGCCATCCTTCAAGACCGTCTGGGCGGGCAGGCCGGTGCGGAGGTCGCTGAGGTTACCCGACATCACCCCGAACTTGCCCGAAACATTGTGGTAGACCTTGCTCCCGCTACCGAACTGATCGTTATCGACCGCCGAGAAGTAATGTTCCATGTTGATCCACTGGCCCACCACAAGAGGACCGGTGAGGATGCTTTCAAGTAGCTTCCCCCCGGGGTCAACGCGGTAGTCGTAGGAATGGAGAAAGGCTCGCCCTTCCAGGGTGTCCCGACGGGTCAGATCACGGCGCCCGATGATGAAGTAGCAGTTTCGGGAAAGGCCCCACTCGGGACGCACCTGCGACCAGTCGTTGGCATGGCGCTGCGCCAGCTCGTAGGCCTCGAGGGCGGTATCGGGCTGCTTCGCCGACAAAGTGGGCAGGCGTTCCTGGGCCGCAAGGTGGGAAGCCCGGGCAAGTCCCTGGCGCAACCAGTCGAGATGGAAGAGCTGGGAAGGCGGAATCTGATCGAGGTCGTGCAGGCGGATTTCGTCAGTGGTGGTGTTGTGCAGGGCAGGCACAAAGCAGACCTCGTCGGGGATCTCGATCCCCATCTCAGCGACGCGACGTCGGATCTCGGGCCGGTTGGCCATTTGCGCGATCACGCGCGCGCTGACGAGACCGTGGTTACCGCCGCAGGCCCCACAATCGAGGGCCGACTCATAGGGGTTGTTTTCGGTGAAGCTGCCGTGTCCAACAAAGAGAACAAAGCGGGAAAAGTTTCGGGTGAGCCCGATGGCCCTCAGAGCCGTGGCCACAAAATTGGCCTGCTCTTCGGGGGTGAAGCCGATCCGTCCCAGTTGCTCCCGCTGTTGTTCGGCAAACTTGCGGTTGATGCGATAATCCACCCGGAGGTGCTCGATCAAGGTGTCGAGCCGGGACGATTCGATCTTGAGGAGGCGGCATAATTCCTCACGGTCAGTACCGATCCCGAGCGCCGTCTGGCGGAGCCCGAAGACCGCTCGCTCGGGAATCTGGTCGGCGTGATAACCGAGATCGTGCTTGATCGCCTTGATGATGAGGGCGCGCTGAACTGTCAGGAGAATCGCGTCGGCTTTCTCCGGATCTGGTTTATCGAGGAGCAGGAGGGTTTCCGGCTTTTCGTTGTTGATCAGCTTTTTTCGCCACTTGGCGTATCCCTTGGGTGCTAGGGTTTTGCCGATCATTTCGAGGCCAAAGAGTAACCCAATGGCCTCCACTGTGACAAAGGGTGAGACCACCGACTCCTTCAGGCCGTACATCGCCTTCTCCAAGGTGGTAAGTGTGTCCGGATCCTCGGCGAGAGCATCGGTGGTGATTTCAAGAACGATATTCTCGGGGGTAAGAATGACCGGACAGAGTGGAATCTCACTCCCTTTCCCGAATTCAATAAAACTGATTGGCACCCCGAAAAAACCGGCCAGGCCATAGGTCTCATAGTCGCCGGTCCCCTCAAGCTGACGGCGAATTCTCTCAGACCGGGTGTCGATGCAAAACAAGGCCTGCGCAAATGGGGCATTGTCCCGCTCGGCGACCTCCGTGATCCTGAGTTGATGCCTGATCCGGTGCATGGCCTGCTCTTCCATGGCCCGCAGCCAGAACAAACCTTCCTTCTCCTCAGCCCGTATCAAGACGTGCCGCAATCGGCCTAGCCCTTCAACGTCAAGACGGGCCAGAGCCTCCTCTTGGCCGATGGCGGAGGCGAGGCTCTGAAGCCGCTCGGCCTCCCGCTTGGCAAGAAACTGGCGCTTGGCCTCCACATACTCGGCAAAGGTCTTCTTGATGACCTCTTCTTTGCGACGGCTGAGAGCCACATCCACATCGTGGGCCAACCGCGGCAGGACCTTTCTACGATGAAACTCATACCTCAGATAAGCCTCCTCGGTGGAGTGATCGATCATCTCTCTGATGGCCTCGACCGAGTTCGCCAGCCCTCTGCGGCCCCGGGCCTCGATGAGAGCGAGGGCCAAGGTCAGCCGAACGGCCACGAAGTCGACGAGGTCACCGGGAAACTTCTGATTGAAATAATAGTTGTCGGCCTGCTCGCGCCAGCGGATGAAACCGGACCACCCATGCAGTTGAGCCAATTCAGCGGTGAAACATCCCGCCCATTGGTCCTCCTTAATCCCAAGGGTGCGGAGCACATGGATAATGGTGCCTTCGGCGGAGCCATCGGCATCGAGGATTTCCCGAAAGCGTAGCCCCAGGAGGGCAAAGCGGAAATTGCGCTGGGCGAGCTTCTTCCAGGCGTTGAAGAAGCCTTCCTCACGCAGGGGCATCTTCCAGACCGACTGCCCCTCATCGTAGAAATCGAGGCAGCTTTTGATGACGAGTTCGTTCAGGTCGTCGGTGACTTTACTTCCGTAGAGGGAATCGATGGCTTCGCCGAGGGGGCGTTCGCCGAGTAGTTCGCGGTGGAGGTAGGCCCGCAGCTTTTTCAAATCGACAGTGCCACCTTCGAGGGCCCGCCCGGCAAGAACGGCATGGGTGTCGCCCGCTGAAATTAGAACATCGGGCGTAGTGAAAAGAACGGGTTCGTGGTAGAATACCCGCCGTAGCCAGGCGACCAGATCGAGACCATCGGGCTGGTCGTGCTGGGAGGCGAAGTCCGAGAGGATGGCGTCCAGCTTACTCCGGTCGATCCGTCCTTCCTCGAGATAAGATTGATAGGTGGGGCGGGGTAGGAAAGTCCGGGCATGGAAGATCCGGCCTCCCTTGGCGGTGGCCTCGCCGAAGGGCAGATCCTCGAATCCGTGGAGCGGGTTGTGATGAATGAAGGCGCGCATCGGCCAGAAAAAGGGCACCGGCTTGCCCGCTTCCTCGACCATCGAGCGGACCATCAGTTTTTCTTCAGGTGAGACACTCATGACAAACGATCCATCATAACGATTCCAAAAACAGCGAGACCTCCAAGGAGCAAGCCATAGAGCCAGGCCACCATGATTGGAAGATCCTCCACCTCCGCGGGGTCATCCTTGCCCACCACGAAGCCTTGGATCAAACGAGCTCCGGCCCAGGCCCACATCATCCAGACCAGACACAAAACGATACTTTCCCAAAGCCCGGAAACGGCAGCCTGCAGGAAGGCCGCCATCATGGTCGCAAAACCGGGAAAGACCGGGGTGGCCACCACGGCCAGAATGGTGGCGACCAAAAGACCGCTGAAACGGGGCATGGCATGACCCAAACCATTATAGAGTCCGGCGTAGGACGCACCGAAACGCTTTTCAAGATGGCCGCTGAGCAGAGTGAGGATTCCCAGCGGAACACTTGACCCGAGAGCCAGCAAACCAACCGTTTCCCAGTCATCGTGAAAACCGGCCACCACCCAGAGGATGGTCCACGAGGACACGGCGAGAAAGCCGATCCAGTGAATCAATTCGCGGAGCACGATGGCCCGGAAGCCGTAAAGAAGCGAGGTCGCAAGGGCCAGAGCCATTACCCAACCGGGCACTGGCTCGCCTGCCTGATGAATCAACCACAGCCCGATCTGGGGCCAGGCCAGCAAAACCACCACTCGGGGAAGAGCATGGCGGAGCCCTTCAAACAAGAGATTGAAGAGCAGGCTCAGGGGGAAGAGCGGAAGAAACAGGGTGGCAGCAAGTATCTTGGGATCCATCAGTCTATCGCCATCGGAGTAAAACATTGAGTCGGGCTGCCAACTTGAGAGACGAGCGGGCAAACCACGAATAAAGATCCATCAGGTAAAATTCCCGGGAAACCAGGGCGTAGAAACCCAGCCACATCCGGTTGAATTGTTCCCTCCCCGCCAGGCGGTTTTGCTCCGAATAGTAGGTCAGGATCCACCCCGCCACGATGACCAAACTGGTGAGGATGAGAAGAAAGTCGAACCAGACCACATCGATAGTCGCGGTCTGGTAGATTTGTTTGCGAAAGACCTCGTCAGGGTAGAGGAAGTGGTCGAAGGCGTGACTGACCAGGGTGTATCCGACGATCAGCACCGTGAAAGAAACCAGCATGGTCCCGATGAGTCGCGGGAAGTTCCGCGCCTCCATGCGGTAGGTGGTGAAGAGAAGCTGGGCTCCGGTGACCCAACCGAAGAAGAGAAGAATGATCGCGCCCTGTTTTTCGTAGAAGTCCTTGGCCACCAACCAGTGGGCCACAAAAATGATGGCGATGGGCACGGCGATCGTGATAAGGGCCATTCCGAGCCAGGGCTGGCGGCGCACCGCCGTCTTTCGTTCCACCGCAAAAGTGTAGAGATCCTCCTTCGGTCGACCGTCATGCTCGCGTGCCTTGTGCATGGCATTGCCCGCTCCGAGGAACAGGGTTCCCTTGAAAAAACCGTGGGCAATCAAGTGGTAAATCGCCAACGAAAAGGCCCCGATCCCGCATTCCATCACCATGAATCCCATTTGCCCCATCGTGGAGTAGCCGAGCGCCTTCTTGATGTCGTTCTGAGTCAGCATGAGCACCGAACCGACAATCGCGGTCACGAGTCCCACGAAGAAAATCAGGTGCAGCACTGTCTCGGTCTGGGCAAAGACGGTGGCGAAACGGTTGATCAGGAACCCCCCGGCATTGACGATCCCGACGTGCATCAGGGCCGAAACCGGAGTCGGTCCGCCCATCGTGTAAGGGAGCCAAGTGTGCAGCAGGAACTGCGCTGAACGCGCAAAGGCAGCCAGGGCAATGAGGAACCCGGTGATTTCCTCAACGGTGAACCCCCCGTAACGGTATCCACCGGGATTTTCGCGGAGAGCCTCAAAAATCCCCGAGAGCGACCAGGTGCCAAAGGCGTGATAAAGAATGGCCGCCGCAAAGACCATTGCGAGATCCCCAATGCGGTAGGTGATGAGCGTCCAGAAGGCGTGACGCGACGAAGTAGCGCTCCGCAAATTGAAGCTGAGGAGGAAATACAAAACCACTCCCACCAGGTGCCATGCCACCAGCAAGGTGAGCAGATCGCCTGCCGAGCCCATGACCAAAAGAGCGGCCACCATGAGATCGAGGAGGATGAAAAACCGTCCGTATCCGGCTTCCTCCGCCATGTAGTTCACCGAGTAAATCCGCACGATCAAACTGATCCCGGTGATCAAGACCGCCATGAGGATACCCAAAGGATCGACCGTAAAATAACCCCAGTGAACCCCGATACGCACCTCCGCGCCCTGTCCATCGTGCAGGAGAAGCCCCAACAAAACCGAGGCGACAACGAACGCCACCCACCCGAAGCGCACCGAAAGATCTGCAGCAGAACGCCCCAGTGACCGGCCAAAAAGCTGGTTCAACAGCGCCGACGCCAGTGGCAGGACGGGAAGAAGAAGGACAAGCTGTTCCATGTGAATCCACCCCCGCCGGGAATTCACCGCGCGGGTCCCGTAATCCTGCCGTGATTCGCGACCTAGGTCACTGCAAAAGTCAGACTTTTTTGGCCACCCCGTGTTGCCTCACGAAGGAAGACTCCATCCGCTTTCCGCAAAGCCCTCCCGGCCAAGCCGTGATCCCTTGGCCCTATACAGCTCGATCAAGGTGTTGGCGTAAAATCCCTGCATCCCGCGAATTGACCCTATCTGCAGATCGGAAATTGACAGCCCCCCCTCTTGGCGTTCAGATGAACGCATGGCAAAGTGCGACTCTCCAAAATCGAGCAAGGAATCGAACTCTTTGACTTGTGTCGAGATTTGTTCTGGAGCGGGAGGGCAGGCCCTAGGTTTGGAACGAGCTGGATTCAAGGCCCTTGCGCACCTTGAGTTTGACCATCACGCTTGTGAGACTTTAAGGACAAATCGCCCGAATTGGCGAGTCATCGAGGGTGATGTGAGGGAATTTTCGGCCGTTGAATACAAGGGAGTTGACCTTTTGGCTGGTGGTGTTCCATGCCCCCCGTTTTCAAAGGCCGGCAAGCAACTCGGGTCAGATGATGAGCGAGACCTCTTCCCTGAAGCGATTCGCGTGGTTCGTGAATGTCAACCGAAGGCTGTGATGCTGGAAAATGTTCGTGGTTTTCTCGATGCGGTTTTTATCGATTATCGCCTCAATCTGGAACGGCAGCTCAAACAGCTTGGTTACCGAGCCAGTTGGCATCTGCTAAACGCATCCGATTTCGGCGTTCCGCAGCTCCGCCCCCGAGTTGTGGTGGTGGCAATCCGGGAGGACCTGGCAGGAGGATTTCGCCCCCCAATCCCGCTGATCGACGGAGCCGCTGCTCCGACCGTCGGTGAAGCGCTAGTTGATTTGATGGCTGAAAATGGATGGGAAGGGGCATTTGAGTGGGCAAGTAAAGCCAGCTTAGTTGCGCCCACCCTAGTAGGCGGTTCGAAAAAGCACGGCGGCGCCGATCTGGGTCCAACCCGAGCCAAACGAGCTTGGGCATCTCTGGGGGTGGAAGCAAAGTCCCTCGCAAACGAAGCTCCCGAACCTGGCTTTGTCGGCATGCCCAGACTGACCCTACGCATGACTGCCCGCATTCAAGGATTTCCTGATGACTGGCTTTTCGCTGGCGGGAAGACTTCAGCCTATCGTCAAATCGGGAACGCGTTCCCGCCGTCGGTCGCCGAAGCTGTCGGCAAACGGATCCACGAAGCCATCGGCAGCCTCGCCGAAAATCGTCGGGTAAGCTCTGCTTCCTGAATGGTGTCCCGGGAGCTCCAGAAAGCAGCTCCTCTCCCATCTGAGGAGACAGACGATCGTCTGTAGACACACGCTTGTCGCCAGCATTGATTGGCGGGGTGCGAGGTGGCGATATCGGAAAGTGTTTTGGGACGATCTTACGTCGACACCGTTTGTTGAAAGGTTTGACCCAAGAAGGATTGGCTGACCTAGCGAATCTCCATCCGACCTACGTTGGGCTGATTGAACGAGGCGCAAAGAATCCTACCCTGCAGGTTTGCCAGCAACTTTCCTGCGGGCTGGACTGCTCCCTTTCCGACTTGATCGTGGAAGCCGAAGAACTTGCGCTTGAGAAGGCGGAACGGTCATGAGCACAGTTGACGATCCCGAAATTCAAGAAGTTGCCGCCTTTATCCAAGCGGCAGATCCAGCTGGGACCCGCTTTGCGAGAGTCTTTCGCGAAACAATCGACCAACTTTACGATGGTCAACGCACCGGCCGCTATCGCTGGGATCAACTCTTGAAAACAGAAAAGACTCACTGCGGGACCTTGGTTGAAATTAACCTGCAACGTGAATTTCAATTCGATGACGGGAAAACCATGGATTTCTTGATCAATGAAGTGGAAGTCGATTGCAAATACTCCCAGACCCATGGGAGCTGGATGATCCCCCCCGAAGCGATCGGTCATCTGTGCCTGTTGACTTGGGCCGAAGACAGCTCAGATCCAAAATGGAGTGTCGGACTGGTGAGAGTTACCAATGAAATCCTCACCCTTGGCGGAAACCGCGACCGAAAAAGATCAATCAGCAAAGCGGGACGAGAGTCAATTTATTGGTTGTGGGATCATCACCCTTTTCCAGGCAACGTTCTTCTAGAATCGGACCAAAGTGTCGTCGCTCAAATCTTTCAACCAAAATCGGGAACAGAGCGGATCAACAGGCTCTTCCGGCTGATTCAAGAAAGAATCATCAGCCGGAATGTCGTTGCAACCGTCAATCAAGGAAAGGATTACATGAAGCGAGTCAGGGGAAACGGAGGCGCTCGCACATTCCTAAAAACCGAGGGAATCCTGATTCTGGGACAGTTTCAATCGCACGTCAAAGTCGCTCATGCGCTCGGACTGCCGGAACCAAAAGATGGCGACTCAATTTCTGTCAGAGTCGTTCCAGCCAATGGTCCCGGACCGGGTATTGCGAACATTGCCGGAAAATTTTGGAGGAAGGCTCACCCGACTGACCCTGTCGTCCAAGCTCCTGATCTACCGGTGAAATAATCTCCTCACTCCCCCCCCGGCAATTCCACCTGCCGGGGATGCCGGAGGTAGGCGACGAGGTCGCGGACCTGATCGGCAGCCAGGGCCTCGAGCAGGCCGGACGGCATCAGTGAGTCGGGAAGACGGGTCGTCTTTTCAATGGCAGCCTGCTCGACCGTGGTCTCGCCGGCCGGGCTTCTCAAGGTCACGGTGCGCTCATCGCTCGACACCACCATCCCGCTCAAGGTGCGACCGTCTTTGAGCCGCACCGTGGACATCTGGTATTCCAAAGGCACGACCGCTCCGGGAGCGATGATGTTTTCAAGAAGGTAATCGAGGTCCGCCCGCCCCGATCCCGTGAGGTCGGGGCCGAGTTTTCCACCTTGGCCATAGAGCTGATGGCAGTTCGCGCAGAGGGCTTCAAAATGCACCCTTCCCCGGCTCTTGTCTGCTCCCGTGAGCACCCCGGGCGTGAGGGTCTTCCTCCAAGAGGCGATCTTTTCGCGCAGGGCCTCATCGGACGGCCGCACTTCTCCCCAGACTTCGCGGAGCTTCCGGTGCAACCCCTCCTGATTCAACCCGGCAATCTGACGGGCCGCAAAGGGAGTGAGGGCTTGCCGGGGAATCCCTCCCTTTTTGATTTCTTCGAGCAGGATCTCCGCCCACCCCGGTCGGGTCACGAGCGCCGCAAGGACCGCAGCCCGGTCTTCCTCTTGACGGAGTCGCAGGTAGGTCGTCACCAGGAGGGCTCCGAGGGCCGGGTCATCGTCGATCGCCAAACCACGGACCGCCGTTTCGGTCAGACCGGGCACACCGAGCAGCCTTTCACAGAGCGGGCGAAGCCCCTCCACCCGGACCTTGACGAGGGACTCGAGAGCTCGCCTCCGGACCGGGAGGGGCTCCTCCCCGTCGAGGACCGCAGCCTTCAAGAGATCGAAGGCCCGACCATCCCCAAACAGCGCACTCAGTTCACGGATCATCCCGGGATGACGGCCCTGCAAGGCCGCGACATAATCCTTCCACGCCGTCGGCACCGGCGCTTTCCGCCATCCCTTGAAACCCTCCAGCAGACCTTTCAAGAGCGGACCGGATTTCTGCGCATGGCGGGAGGCCAAGGACAACACCTTGTCAACCAAGGCTGGGTCATCGACCAAAGAGCGCGCGAGGTAACGCAAAAGGTTCGGCCACTCGGTCGCTTCGGCCACCGCCAACTTCTCCGCCTTCAGGGTCATGATCCCAAACCAAACCAGCCTGGGGAGGTTGTGGTCACGAGCATCCTCCGCCCGGGCCGCCAGAGCCGAGGCCAGAACCGGGCGGTCTGCCAAGGGCATCCGTTGCAGGGTGGAAGCCAGCGCCAATCTGACCAGGCCTGAGGAATCGGTCCTCGCCATCCCGACAAAGCGGTCGCGCAGCTCCGGGTCGGACGGAGGCAGGCGATGAGGCATGGGGCCATCAACGGAATCAATGGGCCAGGCATCCGTCAGGAGGCGGATGGCCCAGACGCGCAAGTGTTCGTTCGCCGAGCCCAGCAATCCCATCAATTCCTCGCGTGGCAGCTTGCCGTTGGTGTGGCGCCTCCAGAGATGACGGAGCTCGGACTCGAGCGGGCCCTTCATGGAGTCCGGCCTCTTGACCTCCTCCCGATAAGAAAAACGGTAGATCCGGCCGCTCGTGCGATGCACACCGGTGTGGTCGTGGCACTCGCCGGTATCGCTCCAATCCAGCCCGTAAAGCGCACCATCCGGCCCCGGCCTGATCTCAAGGCCGCGGAACCATTCGTCGCCCGCGATGAACTGGTCGGGTTCGTGTCGCGCTAAGTAGCCACTCCCGTGCCGCTCCAGTCGTTCGCGGTTGAGTCGACGCCCGTGCTGATTCCAGGTGAGCAACTTCCCGTGCCATTCCTTCGGCAAATGATCCCCCTGATAGATACACATCCCGATGTGGGCATGCCCCCCGCCGAATTCATTTGCGGCTCCATGTCGCGACTTGGTCCAGCTCCCGCTGGTATCAAAATGCCAATGGTCGGCATGCATCTGGATCGCCTCGTAAACCAACGGGTTCACCGAGCGACCGAAGGGACGGTCGAAATGCCCGCCCGGGATGAGATGCCAGAGGTGGCCGTTGACGGTGTTGATGAAAAATCCCTCACCCTGTTCGTTCCAGTCGTGACCCCACGGGTTGGTGGTACCATGCACGATGACCTCGAAAAATTTGCGCTTCGGATGGTAGCGCCAGATCCCCCCTCGCAAGGGAACCCGCTCCGCCTCCAGCGTTCCCGGCGCACCCACCTCGCCGGGACACGACCCACCGCATCGGCCATAAAGCCAACCGTCGGGCCCCCAGCGGAGACCATTGGCGAAGTTGTGATAGTTGCTCTGGGCCACCGTGAAGCCATCGAGCACCACTTCAGGCTCCCCATCGGGCACGTCATCCCCATCGCGATCCGGAACAAACAGAAGGCGCGGCGGACACATGAGCCAGACCCCGCCGGGCTGCACTTCGACACTCGTGAGCATCTGCAAGTTGTCGGCAAAAACCGTCCGACGGTCCGCTTTGCCATCGCCGTTGCGATCCTCAAAAACGACCACCCGGTCCCGCAACTTGAGATCAAACCGCTTGCTCCGCTCGGCGTAAGTGTAATTCTCCGCCACCCACATGCGCCCCCGCCCATCCCAGGTCATGGCGATGGGATTGCGCACCTCCGGTTCCGACGCAAAAACCGTCACCTCAAACCCTTCCGGCACCTGGAAGGCCTTCGCGGCAGCTTCAGGTGGCATCGGCTCCCCTTTCTGATTCTTTTCGCTGTTGTAAACCTCCGGGAACTCATCAGCAAAAAGCAGACCAACTAGGCAAAGACAGAAAACGGCCGACCTCATCATTCCCAAAGCCAAGCAGAATCCATCGCGGGCGACACTTCCAAAAAAGAATGATGAGGCTGTCTTCGTTTGCGGTAAGACAGCAACGAAAAAAACGACCAACCCGGCGAGGGACTGGTCGTTTGTTCGAATGACGGGTGGTCGATGACCTTACTTAACCTTGGCGAGGGCCTTTTTCGGATCGGCCTTCACCTTCTTGGCACAACCGCCGCAGCACACACCGATGGTGGCCGTGGAGGACTTGTCGTCCTTGACGGGCTTGCCACTGATGGGGCACTCGCCGTCCTTGGCAGCAGCAAACTTCTTGAGTCCGGCGAGGACATCGGCGTCGAACTTATCCTTGCACTTACCGCAGCAGAATTTGACTTCGACCTGGGCAGTCTTGCTGCTGGCGTCGACTTTCTTATCCTTGATCGGACAGGTGGTGTTGACGGGATCACCGGCGAAGGCGCTGGAGAGACCGAGGACGAGACCGCAGGTGATGAGAGACAGGATTTTTTTCATAATGGTGTCGAGTCTAATGCTCGGATGATAGATGGGGCCAGCGCACCGGCCTGTCAAGCGACAAGATAAGGCGGCCTTCAACGGTGGTCCCAGACGGGTGAATCCGCGATCAGATCGTCGTAGGCTTCCTGCAGGACCTTGCGCAGCCTCGCAAGCTCTTCGGGTTGCTCGTCGGCTAGGTTCCGGACCTCCCCGACATCATCGCTCACCCGGTAGATTTCAAGGTCGGTAAGTCGGGCCTTTTGTAGCGCCTCCGCGTTTCCGCGGTGGAGATTGGAGGTCTTTTTTACCGCTCCTCCATCCAACTTGGCGAGGACCTTCCAGTCGCCATCGCGCATTGCCACCCGGTGGTCATTGATCGCATTGTAATAACACCAAATCAGGGGCTTGGAGCGCTCCAAGGACTGGCTCCCGAATCCCTCGGCCACGCTGATGCCATCGGGCTTCAAACCGGACGGCACCTCCACCCCGGCAAGTTCACAGAAGGTGGGCAAGAAATCGAGGGAGGACACCGGGCGACCGACGGTTTGTCCGGCCGCGATCATGCCGGGCCAGCGGGCGATTCCGACCACCCGGAAACCCGCCTCGGTGGTCCAAAGTTTCATCCCGCGAAGAGGTCCCGGTAGGCCCCAAGAACGACTTGCCCCACCATAACGGTTCAAGGTTTCCGGGCCGTTGTCCGAGGTGAAGATAACGAGGGTGTTTTTGTCGCGGCCCGATTCTTTGAGCTCCGCGAGGACCCGTCCCACCGCGAGATCGACATTCTCAACGTTGGCGAAATACTGGGCCTGCTTCTCATTTTTGGCGACTTCTTGGTATTGCCCGACCAGCTCGGGCGGGGAAGCCACCGGCTCGTGAGGTTCGTGAAAGGCCAGGTAGAGGAAAAAGGGCGGTTGGTCCGTGCCCGGGGTCCCTTTGCCCTTCATCCAAGTCAGGGCTTCGGTGGTGGCGAGCTGACAGCTGAAACCATCGAGGGGTCCGACCTCCCGACCATTGCGCACGTAGTTCCGCGGGTTGGCGTGCGAGGGCGAAGCATTGTTCTGGGTGGCAAACCAATGGTCGAATCCGACATCGCCCGGCTGGGCTTGGGCCGACGAGTTGAACATGGCATTACAGTGCCACTTGCCGGAGAGACAGGTCGCATAACCGGCCTGCTTGAGAATTTTGGGAATCGTCACCGCGTCCGCCTTGAGGTGCACCTGCTCGCGCGCGTCAGGTCGTTTGCCGCCCGGGCGGGAGGCCGGGATCCAGTCGTAAACACCCGAGCGGTTGGGCGAACGACCAGTGAGCAAACCAACCCGCGAGGGCGAACACACCGGGGCCGCCGAGTAAAAGGAAGTGTAGCGGATGCCCTCCTGCGCCATACGATCGAGGTTCGGCGTCTTGATCTGGGGATGCCCGTAACAGGCCAAATCGCCGTATCCAAGATCGTCGCAAATGATCACGATGATATTGGGCTTGGCGGCCATAACCGGGGAGAGGAAGAGAAAGACGAAAAGGCTTCTGACCATGTCGATCTCTAGCAAAGGGAGCCGGGAAGAACGACGAGAAAGATTAGCCCCCGTGGCACAGTAGCCGTCCCAATGCCCTGCCGTCGGTTGATTCTCCTGCCATTTCTTCTCACGACCGGCACCCTTCCGGCCGAAATCGATCGCGCCGCTTTCGAGACCACGATCAAACCCTTTCTCACGCAATACTGCGCGGACTGTCACGGCGCAAAAAAGCAAAAGGCCGACTTCACCGTCCACGATATCAATGGGCTGGTGAGCAAGGGGAAAGATGTTGATCGATGGGAGAAGATCCTCGAATTGGTCAGCCTTGGCGACATGCCCCCCGAGGACGAAAAACAGCCCCCGAAGGTTGAAAAAAGCCGGGTAACCGGATGGATTTCAGCCGAACTCCGCAAGATCGGGCGTGGTCATGATCCATCGAAGCTCGCTCTCCCCCACCAGGCCAACCGGGTGGACCATAACGAACTTTTCAACGGCAAACATCAAGGCCCGGCCTCTTCCCCGCCCCGACTCTGGCGCAAAAGCCCGCACATCTATTCCCGCTTCGCCCGCGAGATGCGAATCAAACTTTCCCAACCACTCCTCGGACTGGGAGGACGGGGCATTCAGGACTACGCCAATCTCATCGCCGATGAAGCCACCATCAAGACGATGATGCGCAACAGCAATCTCATCGCCGAGCACATGGTCTCCCCCACCCGCTCCCACATCAATCGCTTCCTCAACCCTTTTTTCACGGATGGAGCGGAGAAACCAACCGAGGAGGACATCGAGCGCGCTCTCAGCGAATTGTTCCAACAAATCTTCCAACGGGAACCGACACCGGAGGACCGGGAGCGCTACCTTGACGGTTTGTTTGAGAAAAACCGTCAGCTCGGCGGCCTCGCACTCGGCTTCCGCAGCCTCATCATGGGCATGCTGATGTCCCAAGAGTTTGTCTTCCGACAGGAATTGGGACTTGGGGAGACGCGGCCCGACGGACGCCGCATGCTCGGTCCGCTCGAGCTGGCTTACGCCCTCTCCTATGCCTTCCATGACCGACCGGACGAAGAACTCCTCAAGGCCGCGCGCGACGGCCGCCTTTCCACCCGGGAAGACGTCGCGCGGGAGGTCCAACGAATCCTCGAGGAACCCGACCCGAACAAGGAATACTGGCACTACCCGATGTATCATCGATGGGGCGAGGACTACTACCACCACCGACCACGCGAATTGCGCTTCTTCCAAGAGTTCTTTGGATACACGGGAGTGGTCGATATTTTCAAAGATCAGCAACGGGCCCACTTCCATCACGCCAACCGACTTCGTAAGGACGCCGACCTCTTTGTCCTGCAAATCCTTGAAGAGGATCGGGATGTGCTCGCTCGGCTCCTGACCTCAAATCACTATCCCATGGATTACCTTCGGGATCAGCAACAGATCACAAAGCTGACCGAAAAGCCCGACGACCGGCGTATCAAGCATCTCCGCGAACAATACAGTGAGGAACAATGGGCCAAGATCCTCCGGTCCGGGAAATGGCCCGGGCTCGGCAGCAATCACGTCGAGGCCTACAACCTCGGTCACGACAAGGCAATGAACATCCTCCGCTCGCCGGGTGAGCCGGTGGTCTTTCCCAAACAGGAGCGGGCGGGTATGCTCACCCACCCGGCGTGGCTGGTGGCCCACAGCTCCAATACCGAGAATGACCCCATCCGCCGGGGCAAATGGATCCGCGAACACCTCCTCGCCGATCTCGTCCCCGAAGTGCCGATCGGGGTCGACGCCAAAGTCCCCGAGGACCCTCATCGCACCCTGAAACAACGACTCGCCAAGGTGCGACCCGAAGAATGCTGGCGCTGCCATCGCCAGATGAACCCGCTCGGCGAGGCCTTTGAGCACTACGACGACTTTGGCCGCTACCGCACCCGGATCGTGTTGGGCGATGCCGATGCCTTCTTCGAGGCCCAGCGCAAATACGAGCATGACAAACAACGAACCGAAGAGGACCTTCGTCGGTGGCAGGTCCTCGATGCCGAAGGGAGAAAGGCCAAAGTCGCCGAAGCTGAGGCTCAGTTGGCCGAACTCAAGAAACGCCTGAAAGATGGAAAAAACGGCCAAGCCGCTCGCAGGCGACACGAGAATAATCTCAAACGCTGGACCAACGAACGGACGAAGTGGCTCGAAATGACCGATGCGCAATGGCGGGCGGAAATCGCCCGGATCGAAGCCCGACTCTCCGACCTCACGCCCCCCGTTCCTGAAAAAGCCGTCCCGGTCGATGCCACCGGCGAACTCCGCGGAACCGGCGACCCCACTCTCGACGGCCCGGTCACAGATGCCATTGATCTCGTCCACCGCCTCGCCCGCTCCGAACGGGTCAGGCAGTCCTTTGTCCGCCATGCCTTCCGCTTCTGGATGGGACGCAACGAAACCCTCGACGACTCCCCTACCCTCATCGCGGCCGACCGGGCCTACGTCGAAAGCGGGGGCAGCTTCAAGGCACTCCTCGTTTCTCTTTTAAGCTCCGATTCCTTTCTCTACCGTCAATCCCCCAACCCATGAGATCCATGCTCACGCGTCGAAATTTCCTCCGCAACTTGGGAGCCAGTTCCCTCGCCCTCTCTCCCTTCTTCCAGCACCTCCGTGCCGAAGCGTCCGGAAAAGGCCACCCCCCCAAACGCTTCGTCTTCGTGATGCGAGGTAATGGCCTGCGACCTTACGGCGTGGTCCCCGAAGGATGCGAGGAATTCGGTCATGACCGCCTCAAACTCGACCGCTTAGTCGACCGCCCTCTCGCCGATCTGAAGCTCAACCCGAGCATGTGTTCGCTGGAACCCTTCAAGGACCGCCTCACCGTCATTCAGGGGCTCTCGAGCAAAGTTTGCAAAGGTCCCCACGGGGGGCACTTCGGAGTCCTCGGAGCTTACACCTCGGGCGACCACGCTCCACCGCGCCAGGAAACCCTCGACGCCACCATCGCCAAAAAATTCCCCGGTATCTTTCCTCACCTTGCCTTCCACATCGGGACCCGGTCCGACGAACTCTTTCGCTACCTTGACATCTCGGCCCAGGGCAAGAACACCCGGACCCCGGCCTACGCCTCGGCGATGCTGGCCTACAAAGAAATCTTCGGCACCGTCATGACCGGGGACGATGCCCGCATCGAGACGCTGGCCCAGCGCAACCTCATGGACTTCCTCGTCGATGACGTGAAGCGCGCCCGCAAATCACTGACATCAAATGAAAAGGAAAAGCTCGATCATTACCTCACCGGCTTCGAAGCCCTGCGCGACCGACAGGTCAAGCTGAACACGATGGGCGATTCACTTGCCAAGATGGCTCCCGCGCTCGATGACAAATTCACCTCGGAAATCGAGACCCATCGTCTTGAGGCCCACTTCGACCTGGCAGCCTCGGCTCTCGTGACCGGGCTCACCAATGTCGTCACCATCCGCGCCGACGAACTGGACGTGCGCTACCAAGGTTTCGACCACCCCCGCATGAAGGAAATCTCGGTGCACGACATCGGGCACACCGCCGATGTCGAAGGCAACGAGGATCGCTTCGAGTCCAACTGGCAAGAGGGACGGGAAATGCGCGCACTGATCCGGACTTATCAGATGGAATTGATCGCCGGGCTGGCCGGGAAACTCGACGCCATGCCGGAAGGCGACGGCACGATGCTCGACAACACTGTGATCGTGTTCCTCAGCGATGCGGGATCCCAGCACCACACCGGTTACGAGAATATGCCATTGATCGTCCTCGGCAACCTCGACGGGGCCTTCAAGACCGGCCGATACCTGCACTACCCGACATACAACCAGAGTGGTCACCGTATTCTCGCCAACTTCCTGATGAGCTTGCAACACGGAGCCGGAATGCCCGTCGACCAATACGGCGACCGCGACCTCGGCCTCAGCGAAGCCATCGACCAAAAAGGTCCGCTCGCTGAGTGGATGGCCTGAGGGCGGTGATCGACCATCGCGAAAGAAATCCAGCCCGCATTCGGTAGGAGAACCGTTGCAACTTCTTCGTCTCCTTGGCCTTTGCGGATGCTTGCTCGGCTCTCTTTGCCGGGCCGAGCCCCATTGGGCTTACCAACCCGTCAAGGATCCGGAATGCCCGCCCATCACGCAGTCCGAATGGGCTCGTGAAGAACTCGACCGTTTCATCCTCGCGCCGATGGAAAAAAGGGGCTTCCAGCCGACTCAACCTGCCGACAAGCGGACCCTCGCGAAACGAGCCTACCTCGATCTCCACGGCCTCCCACCCAGCCCCGAACAGATCGAGGAATTTGTCAATGACCCCCGTCCCGACGCGTGGCAACAGCTCATTGACGCCCTGCTGGAATCCCCCCGCTATGGCGAACGATGGGGCCGTCATTGGCTTGACGTCGCCCGTTACGCCGACACCAATGGCATGGACGAGGATATCGCCTACCCGTCTGCCTGGCGCTACCGCGATTACGTCATCGACTCCTTCAACAAGGACAAACCCTTTAACACCTTCATCATTGAGCAACTGGCCGGCGATCTCCTGTCGTCCGAAAACCTCTCCCGAAAACGCGAACAAACGAGCGGCCTCGGCTTTCTCTCGGTCGGACCGAAAATGCTGGCCTGCGACGACCCGGACAAGATGCGCCGCGATATCGTGGACGAACAACTCGACACGATGGGGCGCGCTTTCCTGGGGATGACCATTGGGTGCGCCCGCTGCCATGACCACAAGATCGACCCGATCTCGATCCAAGAATACTACGGCCTCGCCGGGATCTTCATGTCGACCAAGACTCTCACGAAGTATACCGTGGTGGCCGATGTTCATGAACATGACCTCACCGCAGACGACGTCCGCCAAGGGTGGGCCAAGGTGAAGGAGCTGGAAAGACAACAGGGCCAAAAGGACCTCAACAAAGAAGAGCAGGAACGCCAGGGTCGCGAACTTGCCGCCCTCAAGGAAAAGCTGCCCTCCCCTTACCTCGTGATGGGGCCCACCGAGTATCCCACCCAGAATGTGAAAGTTCACCTTCGAGGCGATTACCAGACGCTCGGCGAAGAAGTTCCCCGCGGCGTTCCGGCGGCTTGGACCGGCGGAGCGGCCGTCGCCATGCCTGAAAAACAGAGCGGCCGCCTGGAACTGGCCCGGTGGATCGCCTCGCCCGACAATCCGCTCACCGCCCGAGTCATCGTCAACCGGATTTGGCGCTGGCACTTCGGGCGAGGTCTCGTTCCCACCCCCGACAACTTCGGAGGCCTCGGAGAGAAGCCCACCCACCCCGAACTCCTCGATCATCTGGCGCGACGCTTCGTTGAAGCAGGTTGGTCAATGAAAGCCATGCACCGCCTCCTGATGAACTCGGCCACTTACCGGCAATCATCGCATGCCCCACAGGTTCTTCTCGATGACGACCCGGAGAACCAGCTCTTTGCGCGCTGGAAGCGACGCCGCCTGGAAGCCGAAGCAGTCCGCGACGGCATTCTCATGAAGTCAGGCCGCCTCGATCTCACCATGGGAGGCTCTCTTCTGAAAGCGCGGGACAACCGATACGCCGACCGCAGCCACCTCGAAGCCCACTCACTCGTCCCGCGTCGCACCGTCTATCTCCCAGTCTATCGAAGTACCGGATACGACGGCCTCAAAGCCTTTGATGTCTCGGACCCCGCCGTGTCCGAGGGTGACCGCCGGACTTCCACCGTGGCCAGCCAGGCCCTCTTCCTGATGAACAGCCAGCTGATACACGAGTCATCGGGCGCTCTTGCCCAAAAGATCATGGCAGTCCCGCAAGACCGACGAGCCTCGTGGGCGATCCGGCATGTTCTGGGCCGCGAGACCACCAGCGACGAAGAACAACGCACCACTCTTTTCGTCAACACCTACGGTGACACTGAACAAGCCTGGGCCGCCTTTGCCCGCGTTCTTTTCTCCAGCAACGAATTCCTCTACCTTGAATAAATCATCATGAGTCTTTGTCGTCATCGGGCTGGTCATCCCCTGAGCCGCCGAGAAATGCTGGTCCGCTCGGGCACCGGCTTCGGGGCCCTCGCGCTGCAGGCCATGCTGGCTCGCGAGGCACGAGGCGCAAGCCAGCCGCCGCCCCTTCCGGGTACCGCCAAGCGGGTTATTTTTCTCTTCATGCACGGTGGCCCGTCGACCGTGGACCTCTTCGACCCCAAGCCCCTCCTGACCCGCGACAACGGCAAGCCCTATCCCCTTGAAGCTCCCCGAATCCAATCTCACAAATCCAAAAACCTGCTCCTCCAATCACCCTGGTCCTGTCAGCCACATGGCGAAAGCGGAGCGCAGGTCTGCGAGCTCCTGCCTCACCTCGCCTCCATCGTCGACGACCTCTGCTTTGTGCGCTCGATGCATTGTTCCAACTCCCGCCATGGAGGTGCCCTGCTCGAACTGCACACCGGGTCGGACACCTTTGTCAGACCTTCCATGGGCTCTTGGATCAACTACGGGCTGGGCAGCGAGAACGACAATCTCCCGGGCTTTATCACGATCAACCCCACCAATGGTCACGGGGGTGCCGGAGCATGGTCGCCAGCCTTCCTTCCAGCCGAGCACGGCGGCACCCGCATTGAGGGAACCGGGGGCTCCTTCAAGATCCCCTTCATCGACAACCCCCTCAAGGATCGCGCTAAGCAGCGCAAGGAACTCGACCTTCTCGCCTCCTTCAACCGCGACCACCTTAACGACCGGGCCTACGACCATGACCTCGAATCCCGCATCGCCTCCTACGAGTTGGCTTTCAAAATGCAAATGGAAGTTCCGGGCGTGCAGGACATTTCGCAGGAGCCCGATCACATCAAGAAACTCTACGGAGCGGACGCCGGACCCACCAAGAGCTTTGGTGAACAGTGCCTCATGGCCCGACGATTCAGCGAGGCCGGGGTGCGCTTCGTCCAAGCTTCCCATCGCTACTGGGACTCGCATGGCAACCTCACCAAAGACCACGAACGCCTCTGTCAGGAAATGGACCAACCGGTGGCCGGTCTCATCACCGACTTGAAACAGCGGGGGCTCCTCGACGAAACCCTCGTCCTTTGGGGCGGAGAATTCGGACGAACCCCCACTGCCCAGGGCAAGGACGGGCGCGATCACAATCCCCACGGCTTCACCATGTTCATGGCAGGCGGCGGGATCAAGCCGGGCACGGTTTACGGCTCGACCGACGACTACGGTTACTACGCCACCGAAAAGAAGGTCCACTTTCACGACCTCCATGCCACCATCCTGCACCTCTTGGGCATCGACCACGAAGAGCTGACCTACCACTACGCGGGCCGCGACTTCCGCCTCACCGACGTCGAGGGCCGCGTGGTGAAGGGAATCCTCGCTTGAGAAAGTCCGCAGCCCTTCGGGCCAAGCCGCTTTCCAGAACCCCGAAGGCTACCCTTCACCAACGACCACAATCGACCAACCTCACGCCCCCAAGAGCACACTGGCATCTTGAATTTTTTACGTCATCTTAGCTTGAGTCATGGGAGAACACGCCAAACCAACCCCGGAAGCACAAGCCCGCATGGCCGCGCAACGCCGGGCCGCCTCCATCAGCAGCGTTGTCGTCGCGCTTCTGATCATGTTTTTCGTGGGCCTCCTTCTTTTCCTGATCAACCTCGCGGTGGACTCCCGGGAGATCTCGATGGAAGTTTCCTACGTCCGCCCTCCCGGAAATGAAGAGGAGGAACAAGCCAGCCTCAGCCGCACCAAGGTTGAGGTTGCCCGCAAACCAACTCCTCCCGGTGGCGGCGCTCCTTCCCGGGTCATCTCAGCCATGACCTCCTCATCGGTGGCCGTTCCCATCGCGGTGGAAGCCTCAATCGATCAAACCTTCGGCCTGAGCGAAGACTTTGGCCTTGATGACGACAGCGGCTTTGGCGGGGGCAACTTTGGCAATCTCCCTGGTGGTGCCGGCAAGCGTTGCAATGCCGATGACCGCCTCAAGCGCCTCCTCGCCACCGGTGGTAATCCCGCCTGCGAAACCGCTGTGCTCAAAGCCCTCCGCTACCTCAAGAAGCAGCAGCAAAAAGACGGATCGTGGAACGAAAAATACCGCGTGGGCATCACCGGCTTGGCCCTTCTCGCCTACCTCGGCCACTGCGAAACCCCGATCTCACCCGACTTCGGCGAATCCGTCTTCGCAGCCACCGTCTACCTCGTCGATCGCGGCATGAAAAACAAAGGCCGCCTTTTTGATGACCCGAAAACCCACTGGTGCTACGAACACGCCATCGCCACTTACGCTCTCTGCGAAAGTCACCTTTTCAGCCGGTCTTTCGGGTATCAGATTCCCAACCTCGAAACCGTGGTGCGCCAAGCAGTCGAATGGATCATCGACTCGCAAAACAACGTCGGCAGTTGGGGATATCAATATGGAGGCGGTGGGCGCTACGACACCTCGATCACCGCCTGGCATCTCCAGGCTTTGAAAGCAGCCAAAGCCACCGGAATGAAATTCCCCCGGATCGATGAGGTGATCCAGAAGGGTCTGACCTCGTTGGTCGAAGCCCAGGCCGCCAACGGCGGGTTCGCCTACCAACCCGGTCAGGGGAATACCGGCCACCTCCCCCTCACCGGCGCTGGGGTTCTCTGCCTGCAACAACACCGCGGTAAACGGGATTTCGACGCCCGCCAAGGCCTCACCTACATCGCGGAAAACTCACGCTTTCATTTCAAGAAAGGAGCCAACCTCTACGAGCACTATTACGTCTCGCAGGCCGCCATCAACGAAGGCGGAGGCTTCTGGAAGAGCTACAACAAGATGTTCCGCGACCAACTTCTCGAAAACCAACACGCCGACGGCTCGTGGCCCAATCCCCCCGGCAACCGCCACTCCGAGGGGACCATCTACAACACCTGCCTCGCCACCCTGATGCTCGAAGTCTATTACCGCTACCTCCCCGGAACGGGTCAGTAGCCGCCAAGATTTCCGCCCTTCAGCGGACCTGCCCCAAGAGCCCTCCACCGTTGCAGAGTCGGCAACTTCGGCTATCTTTCAACCGAGAGACCCCTCTCTTCTCTGCAACAGATCCCGGGAAATCCCCGTAAGAAAGACCCGGGTGCGCCACCCGATTTCCACCCCCATGCACGATCCCATTTCCCACGCCCAACTCCTCGTCAACCGGCGCCACTTTTTTGGCAAATCCGCCTCCGGAATCGGCATCGCCGCCCTTTCCTCGATGCTCGGGGAAAGTTTCGGGGAAAGCCGGATCGTCGCGCCCGCCCCGAAGGCCAAACGAATGATCTACCTCTTCCAGAGTGGTGCCCCCTCACCGCAGGACCTCTTCGATTACAAACCCAAACTCCAGGAACACCACGGCAAGGAACTGGGCGATTTCGTCGACCTCAACCAACGCAAAACCGGAATGACGGCGGGGCAGAAGTCCTTCCCGATTGCGGGCACGAAATATCAGTTCCAGAAGCACGGCCGCTCCGGGATCGAGATCTCGGAACTCCTCCCCCACATCTCCGGGATCGCCGATGAGATCTGCCTCATCCGCTCGATGTATACCGAGGCCATCAACCACGACCCCGCCATCACCTTCTTCCAAACCGGATCTCAAATCCCCGGACGACCCTCCATGGGATCGTGGCTCAGCTACGGACTCGGCTCGGTGAACAAAAACCTGCCCGACTTCGTTTCCATGGTCTCCCGGGGCACCGGCCGCCCGAACTGCCAACCCCTCTACGACCGCCTCTGGGGATCGGGCTTCCTCCCCACCAAACACGCCGGCGTCAAGTTCATGTCGGTCGGCGATCCCGTCCTCTACCTCTCCAATCCCGCCGGATTCTCAGCCGCGGCCCGACGTAAGATGCTCGATGACCTCGCCGCGCTGAACGAAAAGAAATTGGCCGAATTTGCCGACCCGGAAATCGAGACCCGCATCCAGCAATACGAACTGGCCTACCGCATGCAGTTGGAGGTCCCCGAGGTGATGAACATCGATAAGGAGCCGGAATCCATTCGTGAAATGTATGGCCTCCACAACAGCCTCACCGGAAGTTTCGGGCGCCAATGCCTGCTTGCCCGTCGACTGGTGGAGCAGGGAGTCCGCTTCATCCAGATCTTTGCCGGGGGCTGGGATTCCCACGATTATCTTGAACGCGGTCATTCATCCCGGATCGCTGCGGTCGACCAAGCTTGGGCGGCTCTGATCAAGGACCTGAAACGCCGGGGCATGCTCGAGGACACTCTCGTGGTTTGGACTGGAGAATTCGGGCGAACCCCGGACAACAACATGCGGGGCGGGGTCTATTCAATTGGTCGAGGCCACAACGCTGACGCCATGAGTATCGTGATGGCGGGAGGGGGTGTGAAAAAAGGAGCAGTGGTCGGAGCCACCGACGACATTGGTGCAACCGCCGTCGACACGGTCCATCCCATCCGCGATTTCCACGTGACCCTGCTCCACCTCCTGGGGTTGGACGATCAAAAACTGACCTACTTCCACGGCGGTCGCTACAAGCAACTTTCGCAATTCGGAGGAACAGTGATCAGCGAGTTGCTGGGTTAGAACTCGCCGAGGGGCTTTTCCCCTTGGCCTTTCTCGCTGCACCAGACCGGAAGCCCGACCAAGCCATGCCGGGCCAGAAGAAACAGACCGGTGAAAAGAGCCTGCGCGATCAGGGCATTCCTGAAAAACATCCAGGTCGGGGGATAGCCGGGTAAACCAGTCCAGAGGGACTGAGTCAGGGTGGCAAGGGACTTGGGCGCGTAGAGCGGGTCAAAGATCCAACTCAGGGAATTGGTCACGAGGTAGAACACCACGGCAGACAAGAGGGATCCTGCAAGGAGCCTTGTCCCGTCGGTTTTCCGGAAGAACGAGGCCAGCCCGATCATGCCGGCAAACCCGAGGAGAGGTGACAACAATTCGGCACCCAAGCTGTGCCCCTGAATGGCATTGGTCACCGGATAGGTCAGCATCCAAGCCGCAGCCGGCAGGATTGTTCCGCGCCAGCCAAAGCAGGCCATGCCACAGAAAAAGAGAGCTCCCAAAGGTGAGAGATTGGCCCATCCGTCAGGAGACAGGGACCCGATGACCCGGGCCGCACCGAGAACGACAAAGAAAACGGCGAGAGGAATGATCCGCTGCATGGCCTGATGGTAGCGGCGAATCGAAGAATGAAAATGAAAGAGTTTGTCTTCTCCCGGAGCTGTTCATTCCGTATCGTTCGGTATGCCCCATCTCCTTACCAGTCTTGTTCTCCTTCTTGCCTCAATTTCGCTCGGAGCGACCCGGCCCAACGTCGTGGTGTTTCTTTCCGATGATCAGGGCTGGGGTGATCTGAGTCATTCCGGCAACCGCGACCTCGAGACCCCGCACATCGATTCGCTCGCCCGGGA